>QZJZ01000037.1 GCA_003599815.1 Candidatus Auribacter fodinae | reverse complement strand
TCTAGTTGAGTCTGCGGGAATAAAAATAAAATTGATAGATTCAAATATGAAAGATTTTTTTGGATTATCTATTATTGATGACGCTTCTCCAGCAATAGCTATTAATATTGGAAATCTCGAAAATCATATCTCTATTGAACGACAGATATTTACCGTTGCTCATGAACTTGGTCATTTAGTACTCCATAAAAATTCTTTTAAAAGTAATGAAATTGATGAACTCGAGGATCAGGAAAAAGAAGCTGATATATTTGCAAGTTATTTTCTGATGCCGGAGGAACGTTTTAAAAAAGTTTTGAAAGAAAACAGTGGATTGTATTGGGTTGATAATATACTGCATATTAAGCGTTTATTTAAAGTTAGCTACAAAACTGTTATTTATCGGTTGATTGAATCAGGTCATTCATCCCAGGAGTTATGGCAGAAGTTCGGATGGCTATACTCTAAAAAATATGGTAGTTTAAAAAATCATGAAGAGCCTTGTCCTCTGCAGAAATTTGACTTTATTGAAGATCGCCTGAATAATTTAGTGAGGAATGCATTGGAACAAAGCATTATTTCTGTATCTCGTGCTGCTGAGATCCTAAACCTCAAACTCTCTGAAATGAGGGACTTGATTAATTCCTGGGCAATTGTAGATGAAGAAAAATCCTGTTAAATGTATTATTTTAGATGCCAATATTTTAATCGATTTTCTTAAATCAGACAGAGGTGTTTTAAAACTTATTTCAACAGAGTTATATGAAATATGTGTACCTTCCGTTGTTCTTCATGAAGTAACTCAGTTAAATCAGGAACAATGCAATTTTTTTAAACTGAGCATTCTTGAACCAAGCTTGGAAGAATTAATGGAAGCGATGGTTTACAACGATCAGTGCCTGTCATTTCCTGATAAAGTATGCCTTATTTTGAGTAAAGGCAAAGGATATATTTGTGTGACCAATGATAAAAGGCTTCGGCAAGCATGTGAACAGGAAAAAGTTGAGTGTATATGGGGATTGCAATTAATTCTGTTGCTCAATCAAAAGGGTAAATTAACAAAAGAGCATGCTACAAAAATTTTATTCAAGATACACGAAACGAACAAATACATTAAACATGAAATAGTGACAGCGTGTGTTTCAAAATTAATATAAAAAATTATTTTATTAGGAAACGCGTATCGTAATTTCTGTATTAATCTTATTGTACTTTTTGTAGCAAAAAGTACCAAAAACTCTCTCCTGCTGATGAGGTGAGGCGGAAATGGTTGCGAATAATTTACTTATTATTTGACCAGATATAATATCCGTTTTTCTTTGCTTCTTGCTCATATTTTTTAAATTCATCGATTCGCTCGAAATCTTCATTAGACACTTTAGCAAGTCCTGCGGATAACATTTCTGCATTAACAAATAAACCATCTTTTTTTCTATAAACATAGCATAACATTCGTCCATACTGATCACTTCTAACATACTCTAAAGTCACTTCTTCCCCGATGGGTAATATCGTTTGGAGATAGTGTTTTGACTCCTGAGCAAAAGGTTCTGGTGGTATACGAGGGTGATGTAAAATAGGTGCATCAACACCGATTAAACATACTACACTATTGGTGCATATATTGTTGTTAGGATCGCGTATAGCGCCTTCACAAACAAGTGCTTCTCCATCGTAAATGGATTCGATTTGCATGTAGTAGACTTTTTTATTCGCTTCTCTTTGAAATTCTTCAAAAGTAACTGTTCTATCTTCAGTAGAGACTAGATGGTCTGTATGCGATGGTACATGTTTCAAAGGATTAATGTACGCATTGTTTTCACTAGAAAGTGTGTAATGTTCATAAAAAGATAATAATTTATCACGATTGGGAAAAATAATCATTACTGCAATGCAGATAACTACAGTAATGATCGCAGGATGTGTTAGCCGGTATATCTTGTTCGTATTGCTTATTTTGAAATAATATACAAAGCACCATCTTGAGAATCGGCTAACAGAAATAATTGCATAAAAAATTAAAAAACTTACAAAAGATACTAGAGGAATTCCATCATGGGATATTGATTGAAAAATACGTTGCTGAAGAGATGATGGATAGATAGGAAAACATAACCAAAAAACTATTGTAAATAATATTGATAGCAACAAAAACAACCATTCTCTTGCAATAGCGTCTTTAATGTTTTTTAACATGACATTACCCTTATAGATTACGCAAGATACTAAAAATAGTAACACTCATGAAGTATATTGTAAATAAATATTGAATTTATAAATATATAACACAAAAAAAGCCGGGCATCCACATAGAACACCCGGCTGTAATATAAACTATAACCCCGATTACTCGCTCTTTTGAGCGAACATCGATATATTATCAGACTCGTCTTTCTTCTCGTACCCGGAATCCTGACGCTGATGATTAACCTTGTTTTTCTTGGTGTACAACTCGTACACATCGTCGGCAGTCAATCCCACAGCCTGCGCCAGCGATATCAGAAAATGAAACAGGTCAACCACTTCCACACGCGCGTTCTGCTTGTCAAAGGTCTGATATTTCGCCCACCATTTCCACGGCACACTGTCGATCAGTTCAGCAAGTTCCTGACTGAGCGCGCGCGAATAATTCAGTATCCACTGTACACGGCCGTCGTCGTCGAGAGTATCAGTATCAACACCGATTCGTTTATTCAGTTGTTTTTGCAAATCAAACATTTCCGACATCTTGTCCATTATGCGTTCCTTTCCGTAAGGCATTGTTTATCGAGAAAAATGGGGTATTGAAAAAGTTTCCAAGTTGCCCTTTTAAAATGTCATCACGAGGAGCGTTAGCGACGTGGTGATCTCAAAATGAAAAGAGCTGAGATTGCCACAGCCCCTGCGGCGCAGGGCAATTACAGTCTGTCGTGACTTTTTCATCAATCCCAAATATTGATCCGATCATATCATAAAATGCCGGATAGAGACACCAAAAACGGTTATCCCAGCGTGATAAATTCCGTCAGCAGTGCTTTCAGTTCAGGAAACGTATGCCGAACCGGGAACTGGGGAAACTCGTCGATCACGTTCTGCGGCGCTTTGAACAGTATACCGTGATCCGCTTCGCTGAGCATGGCTGTGTCGTTATACGAGTCTCCGATGGCTATCACTTTGTAGTTCAAGCTCTTAAACGCTTTTACCGATTCGCGTTTCGCTTCTCTCTGGCGAAGGCAGTAATCACGGATAAACCGGTTTTCCCCGATATCCAGCGAATGACAGAGCAGGGTCGGATACCCAAGCTGGCGCATCAAAGGCTGTGCGAAATCGGAAAAGGTATCGGATAATATAACTACCTGCACCTGAGAGCGTAACCAGTCAAGAAACTCTTTCGCGCCGGGTAGGGGCGTAAGGGTAGCGATCACCGCCTGAATGTCGTCTATGGTCAGCTTATGTTCTTCGAGAATGGCAAGACGCCCTTTCATAAGTACATCATAATCAGCTATGTCACGGGTGGTGAGACGCAGTTTTTCTATGCCTGTCTTTTCCGCTACCGCGATCCAAATTTCAGGCACAAGAACTCCTTCAAGATCCATCCCGACCAGAATCGGTTTTTTGCTGTTCACGTTGTTTATCTCCTTTATAATCAAATATGTAAGCGTTTATTCATTGCCGATGACGCCAGATCCTGTGCGTACGCGCTCAGATACGGGTCACGCGCTCCCATGACAACCACCGTATCGCCCGGCTGAAGCTCAGCGCCCAGCGATTCGGCAAGATCAGTGTCCGGATCGGCGTAATGAGCGTCAATTCCCTGCTCGCATAAATCAGCTATAAGGTCTCTGGAATGGATCGACCTGTCCGCCGATCCGCCCGCGTCGAATATGTCACGGAAATAGACTCTATCCTGCGCGCGAAGAGATACTTTCAGCGCGTCAACAAGGCTTTTGCGGAACAGGCGCATCGGCCCGTACCCCTGCGGACGAAAGATGATGAACAGCCGTTTGCTGAAGGGTTTCAGAGTGTTGATGGTCGCCTGTATTTTGTCGGGGTTGTGCGCGAAATCGTCGTAAAAGCGTATATCGTCCACAGCGGACAGCAGTTCGAGCCGGCGCTTCATCCCTTTAAAATGACTCAGCCCGTAAGCTATGTCGCGCAGTTCGTATCCCTGTGAATGGAGCGCCGCGATTGAGGCAAGCGCGTTATAGACATTATGTATGCCCGGCACAGGCAGTTTAAATGACTGGCCGTTGCAGTCGAACGAGATAGTACCGTTGTCAGTGCATATATTTTCAGCGTTATAATCCGCTTTCGAGTAGATACCGAAGCCGAGCGTTTTTTTTCCGTCCAGTATTGCCGGCAGTTGCGTGCAGTTGGGACAGTCGGTGTTGATTATGAGCGTATCCCGTGTCTGGCGCGCGAAGATGTTCAGGATATCCATCATTTCGGGTATCGGTTTATGATCGAACGAGATATTTGTAATGATGCCGATATCGGAAAAGTACATTACCGGACTGCCGTCGCTCTCGTCTACTTCCGATACCATGATGTGGTTGGTCTCTTTCATGGACGGTTCGTCGCGATGCAGTTCGCTTACGAGGTCGTCTCCGCAATAAAAACGGTGCGGGGTACGTATCGCCCTGAGTACGGTTGATATCATGCCGGTTGTGGTGGTTTTTCCGCTGGTTCCGGTTACGCCGATACCGCTGTGCTGGTTGAATATTTCAGCGAGCAGTTGCGATCGGGTGATGACCGGAATACCCAGAGACTGGGCTTTCATCAGGTCAGGGTTGTTTTTTTCTATCGCGGCGGACATCACCGCTCGCGTAATGGAGTTGGTTAATGCGTTGCCATCCTGCGGGTAGAGAGGAATGCCCTCGTCGTACAGGCGCAATAAAAGCGGATGTTCGCTGAGCCGGTCATGAGAGCGGTCTGAGCCGGCGACGCACACGCCGATATCCCTGCAGAACAGCGCGAGCCTGCTCATCCCGGTACCGCCAATACCAATAAAATAAATGTTTTGCATAGGCATCTTAGTGGTGGAGTTGAGTTTTCCTGTTAATTAACCAGTATATAGTAAATCAAGCGTATTGTCTTCAATAAATACGATTAGTCAACGGAAAAATCGTTCATTCCGAAAAAAATAACAGTTTGGGAGCGCTGAAAAAGTCACTAAGATTTTTTTCCTAAGATGTTCATCACGAGAAGCGTTACTCAAAATGGTTAGATCTGAGATTGCCATAGCCTCTTCGGTGCAGAGCAATGACAGTTTGTTATGACTTTTTCATCGTTTCCAGCTTCGACTATATAAATTAAAGACGTGATTTCAAAGGAGAGATGGATGAAATCACGTCTTTATAAAAGAGGGATATCAACAGGATACGATTCAATCATTACATACGGTAAAACCCCTGTCAAGGCAAAATTCCGCCTTGAATTTAAATTAAATTTGGGGGATGGTTAGAGGGGGGAGAGACTGTGGAAAATTGTAGAAAAAACTATTCCGGTTCTTCATCAATGTTTATGTAATACCCCTGAAAATCATCGGGAAGTTCTATTTCATATCGTTCCTGAATTTTTAAGATAACTTGGTGTTTTAGTTCGTTCTCGATCTTTTCTTTTGTAGTTTTTTGATTTTCTTCAGCCAGTCTCTTCTCGACGGTTATATTAAATAGTCGATCTTCTTCAAATGGCTTGATGTTAATGTATAATCCATCATAAACACTCTTTGGATCGTCACCCTCATTAAGGGGAGAATGCTGGACATACCTACCGAGTTTATTTTTGTTTAAAAAGAGTAATAGACAGATTTCCTTATCGTTGATGGGTAGAGACTTTATCGAAAACTCCTGATCATTGTACACGAACCAACCTTTTATATCCCCTTTTATATCAGCGGGCGGTTTGTAGTACTTTCTATATTTTTTCATAAAATCATAACGGCGATAATTCACGAGCAAGAGAACAAAATCATCCATTTCTTCAATAAACTTTTCATCAGTTAAAAGTTCTTCTATGCTTTGTGTTGGTATGCATGCGGGCAATAATTGAGTCAGGATATCTTTGTTTTCACTGCGAGCAATCCCTTCACCGAAACGATGACTTAAAGAACTGTCCCAATCGTCAAGAAAAAATTCTTTGTCGAGCAATTGAGGTGTAATACTGAAAAACGCCCCTTTATTTTTGATATCTATTTTACCTTTGAATGATTCTTCTCGTTCTCGATAAAGTCCTTTGAATGTTGCGAAATCCTGATATTGTTGAAGAGTTTCATTTATAAATTTAGTAACTTTATTCTGACTTAAAGGTTTTTCTTTTTTGAGTTCTTCTTTGCGAAATTCTGCTTGGTTACAGAGCTCTTGTATTAAATCATTAATTTCTTTCGTGAAATGTTTCACTGATATTGGCTCTTTAGGTTCAACTTGCTCTATTTCTGATTGCCGCTTTTCAAACTTAGGAGGTTTTCTTTGAGAAGGGAGAATTAACAAAT
The DNA here is from genome assembly GCA_003599815.1 of Candidatus Auribacter fodinae. Classification (GTDB taxonomy): domain Bacteria; phylum Auribacterota; class Auribacteria; order Auribacterales; family Auribacteraceae; genus Auribacter; species Auribacter fodinae. The sequence goes on along the minus strand of QZJZ01000037.1, from coordinate 9,928 downwards.
CTTCATCAAGGCTTGAGACATCTGCTAAAGCAGTTTCAAGAGACTCTTTTCGAAAAATTAAACGGTTAAGCTTATGCACATCTTCTAAAAAAGAAATATCTATGGATGTTTTTTGTGGTAATTGAACATAAAAAAAGAGAATTAAAATAAATACACGGTCAAAATAATATTGATTATCAATATTAAATTCAAAACGAGGAGATGATCTTCGGAAACCATCTTGATTCAGATATAATTCCAGAATCTCTGCTAGTTTGTATGGAATTATATTATGCCCTCCCCATGTAGAAGCCATGCCGGATAAAGGTCTATTGTATGACCAGATTTCTTTTATAAAGTCAAATTTTTTACGGAAATAACAATATGCACAAATCGCGAAAACAATGTTATATAAATTATTGATCTTATACCAAGTTTTTGCTTTAGATAAAATATCGCTTCGCATATCATCTAATTTCGGAATGATGTCTTTGTTTTTAACCGCTTTAAGCGTTGTGCTGTAATATTCCTCAAAGTCATTTTTCCATGCAGTGTATTGTTCGTAAGTATATATTGACTCATAAGTTTTATCTAGAGTCTTAATTTTGGGACTCCGGGATAACTCAAGAAAAGCTTCTTCACAGCCATTGTCAATTAAAGGGTCAAGCAATGATTCAGAATGGATATATCTATCTAGTCGCAAAAGGAGACCATGTGTAAGAAAATTTAAGGCATTTTTCCATGCAGTAATATCGCTGTTACATATAACGAGGACGATTAGATCAAAAAATGTCCTGTTGTAGAGATCGAGGTAATCAAAAATAAAATTATTATCATTGTAAACAACTAAATACCAACCTATAACTAACTCATATTTTGACTCATCTTCTGCCTTATACGCCAAGCGGTACATTTCAATAATATTTTCAAGGCAATGATTGATAAAAAAACTTTCATCTTTTAGTGTCGAGAATTGATCTGAAATATCTATCATTCTCCTAGCTGTACGTCGGCTGATTTCAGGGCTCTTGGCCTGTAAAGCTGATTCATGAATTTTTACAATTTGTTGAAGGGGAAAGAAGATTGGTTTCTGATGTTCTGCAGGTTTAGACAATAGGTGGTCTGCATTGTCTTTATCGCTTTCTAAAGATTTTTTGAGATCATCGGAATAAACAATTCGTTCGTAATGATATGGATTTTCTTCTTTAATTTTGAGTAGGCGTTCAATTATCCGATAAAAATGATCGATTCCTGCTAAGATGCTTTTGGTATTTGATCGTATGTGAGCTTTATGGGCAAGGATATTCCCCAAAGCTTCAATTTGCTCCAAATATTCTTCTTGTACTTTTAAATTGGAGTTATTCTTCTTCAACTTTTTTAATAAGTTTTTCAATATTTTCAGCATTACTTTTAATTATTCTCCTGATTATTTTGTCCAAAGGCAAAAGGTGAAGGTAACAAGCTCTAAAAAAACAGATAAGAAAATAAATAAAGATAAAAAAAGCTATATAGCCTGAAAGTTCAACATACCATACTTGGTTTAAGCTTTTTATGATTACAAACAATACTATTTCAATGATTCCTACACTGATTAACCACCATAATTTACTCTTCTTTATAAACAGATCCGACAGATAGTTTGTATCATATTTTTCGGACATTCGGTGTAGAAGATCGATGGACACGGGAACCACAATACCTATACTGACCGCAAGGACTGCGATAAAATCAGAAATAACTGAGTCATCAAATTCTATTAGAGATTGTATTATATCTATGGTGTTTGATATGAATAGCTTAATGATATGCATATACATCAGAAGAAATGTTTGAATTTTATGAATATACAGTAGCAAAAGGTTTTGCGCGTTATTAAAAAAGTTAATATCAGCTAATTCGTAAACAAAATGCACCATATTTATCTACCTGAATAGTATCAAGATTGTTATTGCAGAGATATCCACTTATAGGATAACACACCAATTCAAAATTGTAATCATTATAAAAAAAGAAAGATTGCCGTAGCTCTGCGAAGCTCGCAATGACAGTTTTTCGTGAGTTTTCGTCGTTCCCGCCCTGAGCGTTAAACGATAAAGCGCTCTGTGTGCAACATATTTTAGCGGAGGAGATTGCTTCGAATTCCGAAGGAATTCTCGCAAAGACATGACTATCTTAATAAATTAGGGACACATCCCAATTTTACTGCTTCTCCTGATGCTAGGCGTTGAGGAACAGGCATGCCCGTTCCCTACACGGATGCGGACAGAAATATCACATACTCTTAAAATTAATGAACTTACCGCGAACAGTAAAGATATAGCTGTCAAGACTATTGGTTTCGAGTTGTTTAATAGACAGAAACCCTATCAGATTATTCCTACGGTATTTCACTGACAAAAAAGAAAATAAACCAAGAAGCTATTTTGATGTAATAAATAAGAAGAATGGGCCCACAGGGATTCGAACCCCGGACACGCGGATTATGAGTCCGCTGCTCTAACCGGCTGAGCTATGGGCCCCCATTTGAAAAGCGGCTCTTATTATAGTCAAATATTTTGCTGGCACGCAAGAGGAAATTTTGTAAAATGTTCTTTTTATGTTATAACCACATTACGGATACCACAAAAAATTATGCTGAATCTTATATGTTTACTGAAAAACGGGGCGTACCTCTTGCCCGCCATCGCTATATGGATCGCCCTGTATATTCCCTATCTGCCGTTTTATATCCTGCATATAGATACGGCTGTGTATCTTATAGGCGCGAAACTGGTTCAGGGCGGATACCTTCCGTATCTTCATTTCTGGGATCACAAACCGCCTCTGGTTTACTATTTATACGCCGCCGCGATGTCGATGGGCGGTTCGCTCGGCACCCGGTCTGTCAATGTGCTGACTCTGCTGTTCCTGATTGCGTCCACGGTTCTGCTTTACCTGCTGGCGCTGAAAATGACACGCCGTCCGCTGTGCGCCATGATGTGCTCTGCGCTGTATCCGCTGTTGTCGTTCCTGCTGGTCTCCGCCGACGCGATTAATCCCAACACCGAAATATACATGGAAACATTTTCGCTGGCGGCTCTGCTCGCCGGATACATCGCCTTATTCAGCAACAGGATACGCCTGTTTGCCGTTGCAGGGGTATGCATCGGGCTTGCCACAGCCTGCAAACAGCCGTCTGGCGTACTGCTTCCGTTCCTGTGCGCAATGGCTGTTGTTCAAAGCTGGGCTGACGGGCGAAAATATCGTCGGATGATCACTGCCGTCGTGCTTCTTGTTGCCGGAACGGCTGTGGTGTGGGTTTTGATCGGGCTGTATTTTTACCTGAGAGGCGGGTTCAGGGAATTCATGTTTCAATGTTTTCAGTTCAATATGATCTATTCCAGCACTATGGGCGCGTCAATCCAGTTTTTGAATTTTTTGGAGATGCTTATCTTTTTCTGTAAACGGTTTCCTTTGTTCTGCGTGTTTTATTGTGCAGGGCTGGTATCAACCATCGCGGCGATAGTTGTGCCGTCCGTATCGTTTCATCGGCGGCTGACGTATCTTTTTCTCCTGTTCTGGCATTGCGCCGATGCTGTGGGTACCAGCGCGGGCGGTATTCTCTTTCCGCATTATTATATGCAGTGGATGCCGTCGCTGGCTGTGGTGATGTGCCTGCCTGTGGCGGAATTGATCGGCGATCTGCTGAAATCGCGGCGACGGCTCGCGTGTGTTCCGGTGGGCGCGTACTGTATATATCTTGCCGGGCTTATATTTATCAGCATGGAACCTATCTATATAGAGCAGACGTGGTGGTTTTACCCACTGCGGGAACGGATAAGCATGATTTCTCAATGGAAATCGGTGTTTGGCTCGGATTATTATCGTATCCCTCTGTTTTTCAGGACAAAATACACGCCTGAACTGAACGGGATTATATCCGATGTGCGCAAATTCGCGCGCAAAGACGAACCGATTCAGGTATGGGGGTTTATGCCTGACCTTTACCTGCTCGCGGGGAAAAAGCCCGCCTCGCGGTTTATCTATACAACGCCGATATCGGGTGATTTTGTGGGGCTGAGCAATCTGTACCGCCGCAAACCGACACCGGAACTGAAGGATATCCACGCGCGGCATAGAGATCAGCTTATTTCTGACCTGCAGGCTTCTGCTCCGCCCGTTATACTTGCCACTGAGAACTATATAACGCCGCAGACGGAGTTTTTCTGGGAGTACTTGACCGCCCATTATTCGTTGTACAGGCACGCGTCTATGCAAATCAGTATTTATGTGCGGAACGATCGGATTGCGGAACAAGGGCACACGCATGACTGTTCCCTGCACCACCACTGACATTGTGGAAAAAAGGACAGATTGCGGTATTTCTCCTCTCAAAAAAATATAAACCGCTACGCAATACGGAAAACAACTGACTTTTATGATTCACAACCGTCATATTTATGTGCTGATTTATACTGATTTTTGTTGCCAAACATGTTTTTATTTTTTACATTTTATGGTAAGTTGTTTTGATTAATACTTGCCGACGGCTTATTATTCGTACTGTTTTTACATTAGTCACCTCTATAACATCAAACTGCAAATCACACCTGTCATGAAAGGAGTTGTGTAATGAAAAGAATGCCGGAACGGATAATGGCGCTATTCGGGATTATACTGGGAATTGTATTGAGCGTGTCGTCACCGTTAATCGCACAGGATGCCGCTACTATTGTGAAAGATATCAACAAAGGCCTGCGTGATGTCCAGAGCACAATGTTTAAAGGTGATTACGAGCAGGCATCCTCGCAACTGCAACAGGTCAGGGTTCAGCTTGACCAGCTCAAATCAGTTGATCCGGAAAACAATCAGTTGAACATGCTGGAAAATAAATACGAGAAGTCACTGGCTGATATCGAACGCCGCATGGGCAAAAAATCCGGGCAGGCTCCCGCAGTAACAGCTCCGGCGCAGGCGCAGGCAAAAGGTTCGTCGGACGATAAAATCCCCGCAAGCGCGAAACGATACCTGACTCAAATCGATACCGCCATAAAAAAAGCCCAGCGCGTACTCGACAGCACCGGGCCGAGCACAGCTGATTACCGGGTAAAGCAAGCTCGGTACGAAATGCAGAGCGCGGATACCGCATGGGCGGATTTGGGGGATAAATATCCTGATGCCGCAGGGCATCCCGACGCGGTTGAAACGAAAAAACGGATGGACGATATGTATGCCGGCATCGACGCTTTTGCATCGGGAGCTGAACAGGCGGCTCAGGCGGGTGCGCAGGCGGATGCCGCACGCGATGCTGAAAGCAATGCATGGATAGAAAAATTCAACGTATACCTGCAATCCGGGTCGGATAAATATTTTATCAGCGGATATACGGAAGAAGCGGAAGACATGAATAGGCGCATGGAACTATATGCCGAACTATCCTCCCTTTTTAACGAGTATCAGGGAGCTTCGTTTACCGAAGGCAAGTCCGAGGAACTCGAACGGATGGAAAAAGATATCGCGTACCAGCTCGATACCTTTAAAAACGAACTGGTGTCAGCCGCGGAACGGTATGTTACCGAGACAAGCACCGATCTTGACAGAGCATTTGAGTTTTTTCAGAAAAATGATGAGCGCGTGCAAAGTGGAGACAGGCCTTTGATGTTGGATGAGATGGTCATCAATTCCATCACCCGCAAGATTGACTGGGTCAACAGCCTCCTGCCGGGCGACACACGCATAGCTGAACTTGAATCGCGGTTTGATGAGCTGAAACAACAGCAGAGCGTATGGCGTGAGAAAATGATTGAATCCACCGTCATGCGCCCTGACGCGTTCAGCGGAAACGATGCGGACGTTATAAAAGAAAAGGCGAACTCTGTTGTCAAAGCGAAGTTTCCATCCGCAACGATATTGCGCACTAATATCGTATCTTCGGACTGGAAGGAAGAACGGGTGATTGAGTTTACCGATACCACCCGTACCGCATTACAGCATCGTGTAACACGTAGTGTCAGTGTGGAAGTAGCCGCCAAAACGGAAGATACGTTTTTGTATACTGTATATGTGGGCAAGGATCTGCGCAGTGACGGGTCATGGAGCGCGTTGCAGGGGCATATCATGTTTACCGATCGTATGCTTGAGGAAAATGTTAGCAAATAATCTGTGCTGACTGATAGCGTTACAATAAATTTGATATTATTATGTGCGGGCGAAAAGGGGGACGAATTGCTCCCCCTTTTTCTACTTTTTTAATAAAAATGGCTCTTATGAAAACGAAAAAGAATTCTGACCGGCATTATCATGAAATCCATCGTGTGCTCCTTGTTGTGTTGCTGCTCAACTGGAGTGTCGCGGCCGCAAAGGTTATATTTGGCATTATCAGCCGTTCGTCGAGTATGACTGCTGACGGGCTTCATTCTTTTTCAGATGGCGCATCAAATATTGTTGGGCTGATTGGCGTTGCGTTCGCTTCTCGCCCGAAAGATGATGACCATCCATACGGACATAAAAAATTCGAGACATTTTTTTCTCTGGGGATAGCCTTCCTCCTTGGGATTGTCTGTTTTGAACTAATTCAGAAGGGTCTTGGCAGTCTGCATAACCCGGAAATACCTGAAGTTTCGGTTTTCAGTTTTGCTGTTATGATAGTGACAATGATCGTCAATATCTCTGTGATGAAGTATGAACATTCCAAAGGAAAAGCCCTGCAAAGCGACATCCTTGTTTCTGACGCAAAACACACGAAGGCAGATATTCTTACTTCGTTTTCGGTTATCATATCTTTAATTGCCGTAAAAATTGGGTTTCCTATCCTTGATGCCGTTACGACGCTGGTTATTGCGTTTTTTATCGCTCATGCCGCATACGAAATTGTTAAGGATGCCTGCCGTACTCTATGCGATGAAACGGTTATTAAAGATACGGACATGATTAAGACTGTTGTCATGAGTGTTAATGGCGTCAAGGCCTGCCATAAAATCCGGTCTCGAGGGCGGAAAGACGATATCAGCCTTGATTTGCACGTCCATCTTGACCCTGACCTGCCTTTGGACAGGACACATCAGATAAGCCATGAAATCGAACGGAGAATTAAAACAAAATTTTCCGAAGTCACTGATGTGATTATACATGTGGAGCCCGCCGCGACGTAGGTAATAGCTGTGAAAAATATGAGAATAGCTTCGTGCTGCAGGTGAAAAATGAACAATTTTTCTTTACTGCTTCAGCAAATTTTCAACCCACTCTTTTTTGTTCCAGAGGGCGCATCCTCCGGCAGACTCATCAAGCGTGTCGTGACTGTTGCGGATTTCCTTAAGTAACGCGGAGTTCAAGGCGCCTTTCAGCGAGTTCTGTGTAACATTTGTGTCAGAAAACGGTGCGAACGGGCATGGTTCGAGGTCGCCGGATGAGTTGATATGAACAAAACCGCGCCCTGCGGCAAGGCATCCGCCAAACTGTTTTTCGTCTCCGGGGAAAGATATGAAAATCGCTTTGTACTCTTTTTCCAGTTTTGCAAGGCGTTTCGCCAGATCTTCTCTTTGTTGTTGAGACGGCACAAGGTGTTCAGAACCCGGCTCAACCGGAATATATTCCACATAAAACAATATTCTGCACCCCGATGCGCAAAGACTCGCTACAAAATCCTGATGCGTCACAACCTGCAGATTCTCAGATGTAACGGTAATGGATACTCCGCCGAACAGGTGTTTCAGGTCTGACAACACGTTCTGCACCGACTGGTAAACGCCTTCGCCGCGCCGTGCGTTGGTAAGAGATTCGTTCCCTTCAAGGCTCACGACCGGTACCAGATTTTTCTGCGCTTTGAACAACCGCCGTTTTTTCTCATTCCACAATAACCCGTTGGTAAAAACCGGGAATATTATGTCTGGGAAAAGGGTGGTTATACTGAATATTTCTGGGCGCATCATCGGTTCGCCGCCCGCAAGAAGAATAATGGATACGCCGAGTTCCCGTGCCTGAAAAAAGATTTCATGCCATTGGTCTGCGCTCAGTTCAGGTTTATGGTGTTTTTCCCGCAGTTTGCCGTAACAGCCGGTGCACTTCAGGTTGCACTGCTTTGTTATGCTGGCAATCATAAACGGCGGCACATGAAATCCTTCAGCCTGCCATCCGGAGCGGATTCGCTGAGCCCGGTATTGCCGGATAATAGTACGCGCGATAAATAACCATGCGGCAGGAGAAAATCCGCTGGCTGTCAGAGCCCTGCGAAACAACCGTATGATTGATTTGTTCAAAGTATGTATGTAGTTTTTTATATCCTTCTTCTGATCCTGAACAGACATGCGTTTCCCTCTAACTTGTAAGCAAAAGAATGAAAGCCGCTCTTAAAATTCTGTGCCGGTAAACACGATATTTATTTCAATAAAAGAATGCAATTGAAATTTGAAGTTTTCCTTTTGATATGCTATAATTTAATAAATGGATATTTTTAGTAAATTTCGACCTTCCAGAGGATTATTTAGGAGACATTATATGAAATCATTTATGATATATATGTTTGTTATATGTTCATTTCTGTTTACGGTACCCCCGCTTAAAGCGGCACAGGTTAGCGATACTGATTTATGGAACTACCAGAATATCAGTAGTATCTCTTCCAGTGTAATGGCATCGTGGTCCAATGTACGGGATGTGTTTGGCGCGGCGTTGTCGACTGTTGAAGCAGGCAGAGCGATGTTTACTGACACTCAACCTGCAGGGTACCAGCACTGGATTCAATGGACTTTAAACGCGCCGGCGCTTGTTTCAAATATTAACCTTGTCGCGGTTCATGACCTTGGCGGCATTGAATTTCGGGGCATGAGCCGTTTTATACTTGACGCCTATGTAGATTCGAGCTGGCTCACCGTAGTAGATTATACTGTCGTGCCGAAGGAAATAGGCGGTAAACTTGTTTATGGTGGAGGCCCGTACTATACTGATACTAATCGTCTTGAACTTGAATTATCGTTCGGTGAACTGACTGCTCAGACATGGAAAGCATACTTTGTACAGTATGGAAATACCACATCTCCCCGTATCATGGAATTAGATGCTTTTTATACGCCTGAGGCAGTTGTCTCTGAACCCGCATCGCTCGTTCTTATAGCTATAGGGACAGCGATATTACTGCGTAAAAAACGGTAATGCTTTGTTTTAACTTACCTTCTTATTTGTTCAGCATAGTGATAAGCCTCGTTGTTTGTTCATCAGCTTCCAGAATGGGATTAATATTAAGACCCGGATTTTCACAATATCGCATGCATATCCTCTACTGACAGTTTACGGGGCGGAAATTGCTATGCGCAGGCACTCTATAATTGCGTTCATTGAAGTGGCAGAACTATGCTCCGTTCCTATAATGATGTTGAGTTATGACGCATCATCTGATAAACTGAACTCTGCCGCATAATAAACAAACCACTATTATAGGGCTTTGTATGAAAAATTTATCTATTCTTGCAACCACACTTTTTCTTATCCATTATCTGACCGTATCCGGCGTTTCAGCAGGCGATACGGCACAAGGGAAATCCGCACCTCAACATCTTGTTACAAAACATATTATATTAATTATAGGCGACGGCATGCACCTTGAACACGAACGAGCGGCAAGCAGGTATTTATACGGCGACGATTTTGCGCTTGCATGGCACTCGTTCCCTGTGCAGTATCCCGTATCAACATGGGACATAACAACCTACAACCGCCACGCCCTTTGCGCCGGGATGGATGATTACAAGCCGGACAAATTCAATCCTCTGTTAGGATACAATCCCCATAAAGGCGGAATTATGCCGTACCCGAAGGACACATCCGGCTCTGATTTATATTTTCTCACGAAACTGCCGCTGGAAAACCCTGCTGACAACGATTCGCTGGAACTTCCGGCAACCGATTCCGCCGCATCAGCAACCGCTATGGCAACGGGGCACAAGACAGAAAATAAAAAGATCGGTGTTTTATCAGA
>QZJZ01000025.1 GCA_003599815.1 Candidatus Auribacter fodinae | reverse complement strand
CTCCAGCCGAATGTACCAAAGATGCCGAGTATCCTGTTTTTCAACATTTCGTTTTCCAGCATTTGAAGCAGGTATTCCACCGGTGGAAATAGCTTCAGGTTGTAGGTCGGCGACCCCAGCACAACCGCTTTGAACCGCCATATATCGCGAATCATATACGATGGATGCGTCGTAGCGGCGTTGTGTATGCGGATACGGCGTACGTTTTCTCCGGTCAGCCCCTGCGCGACGGATTCCATCATCCGTTCCGTATTGCCGTACATTGAGGCGAAAACAACCACCACACCTTCTTCGGCTTCATGCCTGCTCCAGCGGTCGTACATATCAATAATATTTCCCGGATTGGTACGCCATACAGGCCCGTGTGTCGCCGCGATAATTTTTATATCCAGCCCGCTTAATTTGGCGATAGCTTTTTGTACCATACTGCTGTATTTGCCGACGATATTGGAAAAATACCGGAGAATTTCGTCTTCAAAAAACTCAAGGTCAACCTCGTCATCAAAAATACCTGCGTTCAGGCTTCCGAAACCGCCGAACGCATCGCCGGCAAAGAGTATTTTGTTGGTGGTTTCGTAGGTCATCATGGTTTCAGGCCAGTGAACCATCGGAGTGAAATGAAACTGCAGTTTGTGTTTGCCGAGATCAAGTACGCTTTGGTCTTCCACTACCTGAAAATTATCCACGATAGCATAAAAGTTTTTCAGGAAATCAGCGGTTTTGGTGTTGCCGATAATTTTCAGGTTAGGGTACAGCTCGGTTAATATTTTTATCGTGCCCGAATGGTCCGGTTCCATATGGTTAATAATGAGATAATCCAGACTTTTTCCATTGAGCACTTTTTCCAGTTTGTCGAGATACGTCATTGACGTTGAGTTTTTTACCGTATCGATTAATGCTGTTTTCTCGTCGACGATGATGTACGAGTTATAAGATACGCCTCGCGGCAAGGGCCATATTGATTCAAATAAATGCGTTTCATGGTCGTTTGTCCCGATCCAGAAAATGGACTCTTTTATGGGGATAATCTGGTTCATATGGTTAATCTCCTTATTAAAGCAATGTATATAATATTGAACGGTAAATTATATATAACAGCCTGTTGCTCGTCAACGTGTATTTGCCACGGCGCAGTCGGCGTGCGTGAGCGGATTAAGTCTGTGCATGCTTATGACGATAATATAGGAACCCTTTATATATCAAGGAGATGTTTTTGATATGAAACAACTTAAAAACAATTACAGATTTTCCATATTGATAGTCTGTGCTCTACTGCTTGTATGCATCATAGCGTATTTAAAAATCAGTTCAGGGATAAGCGCGCTTGATTCGACATTGAAAGACAGCATATACCAGAAGATAAACAGTCAGGAAAAAACGATTGAGTACCTGATTAAGGATATTGATTATTCCGTTCGCGAGATACTGGTTTATGCCGGAAATTATACTGATTCGATTAATCGCCTTGCCGGCGATACGTCATTTGATGAATTACTGTCGGTGCATCAGCGAATGAATGATTATTTGGCTGTATACCTGCTGAACTCCGATGGAAAATGCATTGTTTCAACTGATAAACGTTTTCTGGAAAAAAACTATTCTTTTCGTCCGTATTACCAGCGTGCGATTAAAGATATGAAAAATCTGTATCTGGCTGAGGGAACGGTTTCCAAACAACTCGGCTTGTATTATGGTTTACCAGTAAAAAAAATGAATACTGACTCGCCTTCGGGAGTTCTTGTTGTAAAGGTTCAGCCGACTGTTCTGACCAAATTTTTGTCGGATAACTCAAATGGTGACGACCTGATGTTCTCTGCTTTGATGACACCGGAAGGTATACTGGTCACCAGCGTAAATAGTATGCGGCTTGCCTCAATCACAACGCTGAATTCGAATTCGGAGGCACGGATTGCCTCATGCAGGCAATTTGAACTCGACAGTATCAGTGAACTCGGGTTTTCTTCCATAAGCCCTGTTTCATGGAATTACGATTCTGAACTGATTGCGGAACGTAACGGAAAAGAGTATCTGCTTATATTTCGGAATATAGACCGGTACGGCGGGCTGATCTTGCTGAACTGTTACCCCTATAATCTGGTGAAATCTGTCGCGTCGGAAGTGCATAGCATGATTGGCACACTGGCGCTTCTGTTCCTTTTTCTTATTGTGTTTGTGGTGATTATGGGAATAGGCATGTATCGTAATGATCTGGAATACAAAAGGCTGGTCTCGTCGTATAACACTCTTCTTCAGACTGATGGAAGCGGAATATTGATTCTTGACACATCAGGCTGTTGTATTCACGCCAATCAGGAAGCATGCGCAATACTGCATAGCGGTGCCGGCGAACTGCGGGGACAGCCGGTCAGCGATATTCTTGCTCCAAGCTTTGATATTGATAAAAAAGATGCTTTCGAATCCGTCTGGGAAACGCATATCCGCCAGTCACGCGAAATTCATATAGTTCAGGAAAGCGGGCTGGAATATTATATACAGGTTGACGGCATTAAACTGGACAGCAGTACGTATCTTTTGATCCTGAAAAATATCACTGACAGGAAACTGGCGGAAAAGGCGCTTATGGAGTCGGAACAACAGTTGAAAGATATCCTTGATTTTTTCCCTGATCCGACTTTTGTCGTAAGCAGTAACCGTGAGATTGTTATCTGGAATAAGGCAATCGCAGAATTGACCGGATATCCTTCAGAAATAATGCTTGGAAAAGGTAATTATGAGTATGCACTGCCGTTTCATGGCAAACGGACTCCGTGCCTGATTGATACTTATTTTGAAAAAGATCTGTCATATACTCAACGGTACGAGAATTATAATCAGTCCGGCAACTATATTGGAGGTGAGTTCGTTCTGAAAAATGCGGTCGGACACAAATATCTGCTTCTTAAAATTAGCCGGTTAAGCGACCGCCATGGCAATATGATTGGAGCAATAGAAACTATCCGTGATATTTCAGGAATAAAAGAGAATGAGCGGCGCATACGGTTATATGCCCGCCGTTTAAAGAAGATGTATACCCGCCTTCGCAATTCACAGAAATATCTTGTGCAAAGTTCAAAAATGATGGCTATCGGTACACTGGCAAATGGTGTCGCCCATGAGTTCAATAATATTTTCACCGTTATATCCGGGTATCTTGAGCTGGTTTTGAAAACGTCTCATGACCAGTTTGTCACGGCGGCATTGGAGAACATCAGGCAGGCATCGATGAAAGCGCGGGCGATTACCCAGAGCCTGCTTGACTTTTCATGCCAGCGTGATGGAATGAGGCAAATGGTGGACTTCAGGGAACTGATTCAAAAAAGTATCCTTCTTTGGGAAAAACAGTTTGAACAGGAAGGTATCCGTATTGAAGCTTCCCTGCAGTCGGTTCCGCTCATTATGTGTGACCCTAACCGCATGATGCATGTATTTTTCAACCTTTTCTCCAATGCGGCAGATGCTATGAGGAACAGTAAAGAAAGATGTTTGCGAATTACTCTGCTGTCCAGTGATCAGAGCGATGTATTTGAACGGCATATTGCGGGTATCCACAGCGCAATTAACGGACAGCAGTGTATTGTAGTCAGCATAAAAGATAGCGGGCGCGGTATACCGGAGAAAGATCTTGCTCGAATTTTCGATCCGTTTTTTACATCTAAAGGTGTTCTCGCCGAAGGATTAGTGAATACTCCCGGTACGGGAATGGGGCTGGCAATCGTCTATGGTATACTCCGTGAACTGGGCGCTGAAATTCATGTGAACCCGGGGGTAAATACGGGGGCGGAGTTTATTATTATTTTACCGTTAAAATTGCAATCCGCTGAACTGGCAGTATAAACTTCTTACAATATCATGGAAAATCCGGTTGCTTTTTGTTGTATTCCCCGTTATATTTGTTTTATAACGTAATTTGTGGAACGATGAAAAAGTCGCAACAGACTGTCATTGCGAAGCCTCGAAGGGGCTGTGGCAATTTCGACTCTATTTATTATGAGATCACCGCGCGCCGCTAACGCTCCTCGTGATGACATTAAAAAACGGATCTTAGAAACTTTTTCACCAGTCCTAATTTTGTTTGTAGAATTAAACCATTAGAAATAATATTGCATCGTAATAGTATAATTATCATGGATTACTTTTTTACGGAGTACTTTTATCGTGGATAATTCTTTAAAAAAACGGCCTGTGGAAATTCTAATGGTTGAAGATAACCCTGATGACGTCTATTTAACTCAAATAGTGCTGAAGGATGCTAAAATTCTGGCTAATCTCACAGTCGTCAACGATGGCGAAAAAGCAATGAACTACCTCTATAAAACCGGCGAGTATGCAGATGTCAGAACACCGGATGTTGTCCTTTTGGATCTGAACCTTCCTAAAAAAGACGGAAGGGAAGTGCTTGAAGACCTGAAAAAAGATGAACGGTTCGCCGGTTTGCCGGTTGTTGTTCTTTCCACGTCCGCCGCAGATAAGGATATTATTAAAACCTATAGCCTGAACGCTAATTGTTATCTGGTAAAACCGCTTGACCTTGAACAGATTTTGTCTCTGGTTAACTCAATTGATAATTTCTGGTTTGAGATAGTTACCACCGCTTAAAAAATAGTTCTTTTCAATATATTACATAAATATCTATTATAAACGTGTTTTTTTATATTCAAAATATTCATTTATTGTTGAAAATAATTGAATTTTAGACTTGAATACGAATTAAGTTGTGCTAAGATAGAGATGCTTCTACTGTTATAATATAGCGCCGTTCACATAAAGGTATCTTTTTGAAGACAGATAATCAGAAAAAACAATGTTTTTTTTGATTATTGTGTTTGACAGTTAGGGATTAGTTGATCTATTATTGCTTTAAAGATAGCTAGTTATGACATATTCGGTTTTTATAAATTATTTTATTGACAAAAAAATGCCTAAGATGATTTATTTAAGTATAGAAAATGCAGTACGTTTAGCATTTTTTGCTAACTTGGGGATAACAGCATATTGTTACGGCAATGTATCAATGCTGAGATAGAGGTAAGTTTATTAACAGGGGAGGTAAGAACAAATGAGCGTTACCTTTTTCGATGTAAAAACGAAACAGAACGTGACTGTGGATGATGGAAAAATCAAAAAAACAAAATTCGAACGGAAGTTAAAAAGTGGATCTGTACAGACCCGTTATGCTTTGAAAGCGGATTATCAGGGACGCAAACTGTTCAAGTTCGTCAGCAAAGGCGATTGGGATGGGCTTAAGGTTCCTCAGGAATAAGCTTTTTTCTTTTTGAAAAAAGAGCGCACCGGTTATCCAGTGCGCTCTTTTTTTTGTTATTTCCATTTTATCGAACAACCAAAAGACGGTTCCTGATCTTCAGGTGCCGGTTCGCCGTTTAACAATGAGTTAAGTGCGTTTTTCAGGCTGTGTTCCTGAACCTGATCCGGTTTCTGCCAGTTATCATTGATCCTGCCGTGATAGTAGAGGGTTCTGTCCGCGGCGTACACATACACATCAGGCGTGCATACTGCTTCCAGCGCGCGTGCGGTTTCCTGAGATTCGTCTCTAAGGTAAGGGAAATTGATCTCCAGTTCTTTGCTGTAGGTAACCATATTGTCGAAATTATCTTCAGGGAACATCTCCGCGTCGTTTGGGTTGATACCTACAAATTGCACTCCTTTATCCTTAAATTCATCCTGTAGTCCGATAAGAACCGGCCATGATGCTTTGGCGTATGGGCAATGGTTACAGGTTATTACTACTACAAGTGCTTTGGCGTCAGCAAAAGAATCCTTGGAATACGTTTTACCGTCAACGCCGGGTAAAGAAAATTCCGGCAGAGCGGAACCCAGCGGCACACGTTGAGACTTTACAGCGGAAAAGCCTGAAGCTATAATAATCATCATGCTTGTCATCACAATAAATGTTTTTGAGTATATATCTTTCATAATCACTCCTCCGTAATAGTTGAAAGGCTTATAAGTCTGACTATTAAAGAATCTGAAAGGTTGTATTTAATTATTCGAAATTCGAAACAGGCATGATTACAAGTAAAAAAACGGAAAAGAGCCATGAAAAAACTAACTTTGACGATGATGAACCCTGACCCGCTTATTCAGTTCAGCCGCTGGTTTGATGAAGCGAAACAATGTGAACACATATCCAACCCTGACGCCATGTGCCTGTCTACGATAAGCCCTGAAGGACTGCCTGAAGGAAGGATAGTCCTTCTCAAGGATGTTAACGCGGATGGATTTGCGTTTTTTACAAATACAGATTCTCCTAAAGGGTTGTCATTAAGGCATACACCGCTTGCGGCATTGACGTTCTACTGGCAGTGGCTTGAAAGGCAGGTTCGTATTCAGGGAAGTGTTGTTTCCATATCTGACTCGGATGCTGACAGATATTTTTCTTCACGGCATCGCAACAGTCAGATTGGCGCATGGTCTTCATTACAGAGCGCTGTCATGGATACTGAAGATGAGTTGTCAGTCCGATTTCAACATTTCAAAGAAAAATACAGGGAAAATCAAGTGCCGCGTCCTCCGTATTGGTCTGGCTACCGTGTTGTTCCTGATAAAATCGAATTCTGGCAGGGGCAGGATTTCCGCCTGCATGACCGTTTTATGTACTCCCGCAACAGTGAAAACGGATGGAAAATAGAACGGTTATACCCATAGTATCACATTGACAGACAGGTCTTTTCTGTATTATAACTCAATGATCCGCATAAAATTACTGGAAATGGAAGCATGAGAAAATATCAGTTTTTGATACTTTTTTTACTGGTTGCCGCGGCATTTGTCCTGAGGCTATGGCATATCGATTTCGGCTTGCCGGAGCTGTATCATCCTGATGAAAGAATCGCGACGGACGAAATAGGACGGTTTGTTGATGGAGATTTTTCGGTCAAACGATATAATCATCCTCCGCTCATTAAATATGCCGCTTATGCAGGACTTACTGCCGTTACTCTGATTAAAGGTTATTCCCCTGAAGAACAGAAAGCTAGAATCACCCTGTTTATGCGCTTTGTCAGCCTTTTGTCGGGAACGGCGATTGTCGCGGTGCTGTTTTTCGCGGCACGAGCGTTTTTGAGTTTTTACCAGTCGATATTGTGCTGTGCCCTATATACATTCATACCGATGAATATTTTTCTATCGAAATACGGCGCGCCGGATGCCCTTCTTTCTTTTTTCTTTCTGCTTGCCGTGTTATTGCAGATACGGATGCTGACGCATTATACAAAGGGTATTGCTGTACTGAACGGTCTGTTTTTTCTGCTTGCGGTTGCCGCGAAATACAATGCTGTTTTTCTTGTTATCCCTTTTACTTTTGCCCATTTTATTGCTGTCAGGCGCGCGGGGCAGCGCCTATGGTCATCATTCAGTGTTGTCCGCCTGCTTTTGTTCTGCGCCGGATCCTTTGCCGGATGTTTTATTGGATTTATTACACTGTTTCTTGGTGACTGGAAGTATTTGTTTGGCGCATTACAGTATGAGCGACAGCATCTTTTTGCGAAAGGTCATTATGGTCTTACCATTACCGGCTGGGATTACTTCTATTGTTTTCATTTTATCAGATCAATTTTGCCGGAAACAGGGCTATTGTTTACAGCAGGGATATTCGGGGGGATTATAATTCTCCTTGCAAAAAAAAATCCTGCGGCGTATCTTCTTCTGCTGGCGATTGTGCCATATTATGTTGTGGTGGAAAGTGTGTATAAAGTACCGGTCGTTTACCAACGCTATATCTTGCCGCTGATGGGGCTTTATTGTATCTCATGCTGTCTGTTTTTTGATTGGGTGTCGGGAGTTGTCGGACAACGCTTAAAAGCAGATAAGACGCAGGTCTTCAGCGTTCTGCTTATTCTGGTAATGATGCTTCCTGCTTATAAGTCTGTCCGCTATCTGTCCGATATGTATCCTGATACGCGTATGCAGATGAAATCGTATCTGAAAGAGAACGTTCCAGCAGGCAAACGTTTGTTGATTGAGTGGCCGGGAGCCGGGTATTATCCATATCTTTTTGACAGGTACCGCATAGTAACCAAACCGCAATTACGATTATTGAGCAATGCGGATTATGTGTTGGCTAGCAGTCTGATGTATGACCGTTATTTTGATTACCCTGATGAACTGCCTGAAAAGACCCATTTTTATAAATTCCTCTTTCAGAATGCCGAATTAATATATATCGCGAAACCCGAATATGAGACATATCTGATCCACAACCCTGAACTCAGGCTCTATGCAACCCAAAACAAACGGACACAAAATGCCAGACAAAAATGATCCGACTATTTCCATTATTTTACCTGTGTACAACAGGCCTGAATATACAGATCAGGCGCTTGCGTCTATCCGTCGCAGTACGTACCGGGACTATGAGATAATAGTTGTGGACGACTGTTCCGGTGATGAGACCATAGAAGTTATTAAGAAACATAAACCTGACGTTTTTATTCGCAATGATGAGAATCACGGGCCGTTTTATTGCCGTAATATCGCCGCCGGACATGCCCGCGGTAAAATACTGTATTTTTCCGATACCGATGTTGTTATCGCTGAGGATACGCTCGCCAAAGTGCATAAGCATCTCATCGACGACGGGCTAGAATGCGTGATCGGCCTGTACAGTATTGAGCATCCCAACAAAAATTTGTGTTCCATCTATAAAAATTCATGGATCCGTTATTCATATCTCCAGTCAGGAGAGTATGTGAACTGGTTTTTTACCGCTGTCGGAGCAGTACGAAAGGATGTTTGGGATAAAAACAGGGAATTTGATAACCAGAAATCCAACAAAACAGGATCCGGCGATATTGTTTTCGGCAGGTCGCTGGCTGAACATGGCGTTCGGATACTGCTGGATAGGCAGTTGGAAGTAGTACACCTCAAGCATTTTAATATAATTACGCTTCTGGAAAACGATTTTCTTCGAGCTTACGGCTGGAGCAAGGCATCATTGGACATAGACAAACGCATTGCCACTATTACCAGAAAAGGGTTTGCCAACGTTTCCACCTCGTTTTTAATGAAAACTTTTTTGTCGGGAGTGATGATTGCCAGTATAGCCGCTCTGTTTTTTACACATTACGCATGGACGGTGCTCATTGCATCATTGCTGATATATACGATATGCGCAATTCCTTTTCTTCGATTTATGAAAACGCATTTTTCACTCGCCAAAGCAGTCTTATGCCTGCCCTTAATGATTGTGGATACGACGGTGTGCGGCTTTGGTATTTTTTCCTCGCTGGTTGTTATATTTTTTTCCAGAATAAAAAAAGCCCTGACAACATAGTCATCAGGGCTAATCAACAATATACCAGATTTTATGCGACGGTTACGGATTTGTCCAGATATACATCCTGTATTGCGTTCAGCAGTTTTATCCCTTCAGCCATGGGGCGTTGAAACGCTTTGCGCCCTGAAATTAATCCCATTCCGCCGGCTCGTTTGTTAATAACCGCAGTCATGACCGCTTCCTGAAAGTCGTTGGCTCCTGAAGCGCCGCCTGAATTTATCAGTCCCATGCGCCCCATATAGCAGTTTGCGACCTGATACCGTGTCAGGTCGATAGGGTTATCGGAAGTTAATTCTGAGTATACTTTTTTATGCGTTTTGCCAAATTTGACCGCATTGTAACCGCCGTTATTTGTCGGTAATTTCTGCTTAATGATATCAGCATGGATGGTGACTCCCAGATGGTTTGCCTGTCCGGTCAGATCTGCTGATGTATGGTAATCCACTCCGTCTTTATTGAAATCATTGTTGCGAAGGTAGCACCATAATACGGTGAACATACCCAGCTCATGCGCGTATTCAAAAGCCTGAGATACTTCTTCGATCTGGCGGCGTGACTCCTCAGACCCGAAATAAATGGTAGCGCCTACTCCGGCGCACCCCATATCGTATGCCTGGTCTATTGATCCGAACAGGCGCTGGTCGTAGGTGTTTGGGTATGAAAGCATCTCATTATGATTGAATTTCAGGATAAACGGTATTTTGTGCGCGTATTTTCGGGCAACGGATCCCAGTACCCCAAGTGTGGATGCAACCGCGTTGCATCCGCCTTCAATAGCGAGCTTGACTATGTTCTCAGGATCAAAATAAACCGGGTTCGGCGCAAACGAAGCGCCTGCCGAATGCTCTATACCCTGATCGACCGGAAGGATGGACACATAGCCGGTTCCCGATAACCGTCCATGATCGAAAAGGGACTGCAGGTTGCGCAGTACAGTTATGGGACGGTCTGAATTAATGAATATCCGGTCAATAAAATCAGGTCCGGGAACATGAATATTGTCTTTAGGTATTGTTTTACAGGTGTGGTTCAGTAACTGTTCTCCTTCACTGCCTAGTAAACTGAGAATAGAATCTGCCATTGTTGTCTCCTTAAGTTGGTGTTGATATGGAATCTGAAAAAATCAGATGAACTGACGGAATATCAGAAAAACTTATTAAGATAGGTTGTTGTTTGCGAAAAAAGTTCATTTTAATATGTTGTTTTGTGTAAGCTGGATTGGTTAAAATGTCTCTAAGTTGCTCTTTTAAGATGTTATCACGAGGTGCGCCAACGCGCGGTTATCTATTATGCAACATAATGCGGCTGAGTGCCTCTGCGAGGCTTTGCAATGACAGTCTTTAGTGGCTTTTTTATCGCTCCCAAGCTTCAATAAAATTTGCATCAGTACCCACGTTTGTATATTCCGTTAGGTAAAATGAAAATAATGTTCGTTTTAATGATGGAAAATATTATAATTTAATTGTTCTGAACATAAACAAATGAGGGAGAGTATTATGGCTATTTTATCGTTTTTATCGTATCTTCTTATTATTGTCGGCGCGCTGAATTGGGGACTTGTCGGGCTGTTTAATGTTGATCTGGTCGTGAAATTGTGCGGAGAAGAAACCCTGTCCCGCAGGCTCCTGTATATCATCATAGGATTAGCCGCAGTATTGCATCTTATGCTGAAGTTGCGGTAACGGATTACTTAAACATCTTTGTCAGCAGGTATACCCAGCAGACAGCGAAAACAATGCCGTAGGCGTACCATGGCAGGCTTAGTATCTTCGGCCATAGTTTTGCGACGGTCAGGGTGAATGCCATCACGCCTGTTTTAAGGATCGCGATATCCCATGCGGAAAAATTCCTGATTTTTTTGTTTGCCCACTCTATATATCCCATAACGTGAACCTCCTCTGATGTTATCTCATGAACGCCGGATGAGTTATTGTATAACGGGATTTCCGGAATTGTCTTCCAATCCGGTGAGTACAGCGTTACCGAACCGGTCGATGGTTACCCGTACATTAATATTTTCTTCGCGCAGTTTCTGTTCAATTTCTCTGCCTTTACCTTCAGGCACAAAATAGGATTCTATCCCATAGACTATGTTGATAAAGCCATTGTTCACCGCATGCACTTTCCCTTTGATAAAAAATACATCGACAGATGGTTTTTCAGGATACACATTTTGCGGATGAGCATGACCGTTGCCGTCGATGCGCAAAGAGACATATACTGAGCCGCCGGGAGCAATGCTGTCGTTATCAAGAAATGTATCGGACATGTTAAAGCGGCTGATATCATAAGATAAAATCACATAATCACCTCTGAACAGGTCTCTGGGGTCAATAATCCTTGTTTCAAGTATAACTTCAGTACCTGTTTGAACGGTGAATTCCTTGAATCCGATTAAACCGGTAACAATGCATGCCCACCATACAGCTATGGCAATGAAAGAGGCTCTCATGTTTTTGTACCGAATTGTTGTCTCAATTGTTTTCGTCTATGTTCCAGCATAATGCCCCAGAACAACAGCAAAATCCCGCCGACAGCAAAAAACAGTGACCGGGGCAGGAGGTTCCAGAACATATCGCAGTATCGTGCTATAAGATATACGGTCAGCCAGAATATGCCGAACGCGATCCAGCCCATGTTCGCATTCCGGTAACCGTTGATTACACTGAAAAGCAGTGTTATGACAAAAACCGCGTTGAAAACATACTCGTAAGGAAACCGATCGACAGGATGAACGGCAAAAAGAGTAACAGCAGACAGGATCAGCAGTAATAACGGTTCTTCCACTGATGTGCGCTTCTGTTTGCCGGGCAACAGCCCGCTGGCAAACAGGAGCATGCCCGCGAATATAATGCTGGTGTAGATCATTGCTCTTATATCCGCAGGGATTGTATATGCGTATTTATACTCACTGCTGACAGCTTTGAAAAAATCGCCGAACGTGAATATGAACAGTATCCCCATCGCGCACAGTGAACTAAAAAATCGTATAATGGGAGATATACTCAAGAGCCGCGTTGACCGTTTCAGTAAAGAACCGAACGCGAACAGCCCGATTGAGACAAAAACGTGCAGGCTCATAATGATTTGCCCCGGGAAAGCGCCGGTTCTTGTTTCAGCAATCTGCACAATGAATAGTTCCATCCATATATAGAATAACCACAGGCATAAACAGGCGATGGCGCGCGAAGCGGTAAGAAACATAAGGGGTACAATACCCGCGAGCCATAAAAGAACGAGTATGTGGTGATTTGCCTGCACATGATAAATTTGTGCCGCGAGAAAGAGCGAGGCTCCCATAGTGAGACAGCTCAGGAATATAAGTGCCAACCCTGTGCGGGGGAACGATGCTTTTTCATAACAAAGGTATATGCCCGGAAAATAAGAAATATAGGTCACACCAAGAAATATGAGGATTTTTGTCCAGTCAGGAAGCGCCTGCCAGTTTGCCGCAACAAACAGTATACTGGCGATGCCCAGCAATAACGCGCCGATTGTGGATAACACGGAAACGATCTGCCTTGAGCTTCGGTCTGAGCGGTATTGATTAAGTTCCTTCTGCAGGAGCGTCGCCTGTTCAGGAGTAATCAGCCCTTTCTGAATCCATCGTCTGATCATGCTGTTGTGCATGTATCTCACCTTGCTGTGGTGTTGCAGTTCTTCTTGTACGTATAATCAGAGAAATACATAGAAGACAATATAACAGCAGGATGCCAAAGATACCAATAGAAAAAACAAGGATTCCCAACCCGACATCTATTTGCATGCTTTCACCCTCATAGATGAAGAACGCAAAAAATTTAGGGTCTATACCCATTAGAAGATATGATAAAACAAGGGTTATGATTAAATATATCCGGAATTTTTTTTCGCGGATTTTAAGTAGTTCGCTCAGAACAAGCATCATAGGGATAATAGTGTATAAGTGGTAATGGTTCCATGAGATTGGCGCGCTGAGGAGCATGAGTATCAGAGCGAATGAAAATACATAGTTTATGGCGGACTTATCTTTAAGACTGTTTTCTTTCCCGCGGCGGACATAATACGCAATCGTCGCGCTCCCTGCCGCGAAAAGGATAAAGAGAACGGCCTTTTCAATAACCATCAGATGTAAGGGAACCGGTTGCTGTACCCATTCAACAATGCCTGAGAGCGGACGCGTAAACCGGAGAAGAGTCCCCTGTATGGAAAGGTTGTTCCAAGCGGGCATTGTCCCTTTCTTGGAAATTTCAGCGACAAACGATAAATATCGCGCTGTCAGGTCTGACCCAAAGAAGAGCGCTCCGCCTCCTATCAAAAGGGCGACTGTTGCCAGTGCGGAAAGTATTGTTGTGAAGAGACCGCAGGCTGTGAGCGCAAAAACTATCAGTAGTGGGCTGATTTTCAGGCAGACACAGTACCCAAAACATATTCCTGCCCAGACAAAACGGTTCCGGTGGATCAAATACAGTCCGAGCGCTAAAAGCAGTAAAACCAGTGCGGTACTTTGTCCGAGATGAATGGTTTCATGCACGGGAAAAAAACACAATAGAAGTATGGGGGCCAAAAGAAGAAACCATTTTAGGGATGGCTGGTATTCCATTGCTTTATAACTGAAATATGTTCCTCCAGTGATTGAGAAAAAGAGAAGGATCAGCATGATGATTCTCGCATCCCAGTATTGCAGATAGGTGAGCGGTTTCATTTGCCATGCGAAGAACGGAGGATAGACATAGGGGGTGTACGTATCCGCAATAATCCCCTCTTTTTTTGCCAGCCGCTTGATGATTTTAGAATCAGTAGCATTAAATTGTTTGCTGGAATGGTCGTACATGTGCAGACGGGTCGCTCTGGAATAATTGGTCAGCTTTGAGGCAAGGTACACCGGAGAAAAATCGCCCATAGGGTGCCTGCCTATCACAAATGAACACGTGATAAACACTGACCAACTGATGATCGTTGCGATAATTAATATTGTTTTTGTATGGATAGCACGCATAATCAAATAAGTAATGAAATATATTGTTCTAATTTAAATTATGCGTTTTATCCTACCTGCAAAAAGACAGAAGGGAAAGACTTTTTTACGGTATCCTGAAACGGCGTGTGAATTATGACGCCCTGCGTTTGTTTACTATCCGCTGTGCCGCAAATCCGATCAACAACAAGACCAGTGATGCCGGCTCGGGTATAGGCGCGAATTCTGAACCTGTAATGGTGATGTTGTCGACAAAAGCAGTCGTTTCATAGGGTTCGTTTTCCGGTAATTCAAAACCTTCTTCCCAGTAGTTGATCGTAAAGACCAGAAATGCTTCGTCATAGAGCATTATGTCATCTTCATGCGATGACAGGTCGGCGGTGTAGTGAGCTAAATTGCCCAGTGAGTAATTCATATCAAACGGTTCAAGAAACGATTCCGGGTTCGAAGGTACATCCGTTGAGTCTTCCGTCATACCGGAAAACGTAAAGTTGAAAAGGTATATCTGTTTAACCAGCTGGCTGTTCTGGAGCAGGTATAAATCAACAGTCATGGTTGTTGGTGAAAAGAGGTTTGCCTGTGTTGCCGGATTGTAACTAACAAAGAAGTCGAACGCGATCTCACTGATAATATATTCCTGAATATCAACAGATACGGCGAAATCAGCGGTCAGGTTCTGCGCAACGCCCTGTAATTTTACCAGCTGAGTGCCGTTCGATTCCATAATGATCCCGCCGTCAACAGGGATAGGAACATCGCTCAGGTCTTTAATGGTGTCAACAGCTCCGAAAATTTCCCCAGCGGCGTAGGTTGTCCCGTTGGTACCGTCGAAGTCGTTGTTATATACTACAATACAAAAACCGTTACTTGCAAAGAACAAACCGCACAACATCAGTAATGAGAGAGCTTTCAATCGTTTCATGTTCTAACCCTGCCTCTTCTATCGGTTAAGACCACATATTATCGAATAGTGCTTTACATTGCGAAATAGCGCTTACATTATGATTATAGCATGCATCATAAAGAAATGCAAATTTAACATTAAAAAAATATCATAACATTTTGCTTGATAAGTAATAATAGCTTTGTTTTGTATTATGTTCTGTGACCAAAAAAGAACTGAAATGCAGAAAATTGAACTCGTCTGCGTAAAAATAAGAATTTTGCGGTTTTGACTGAAAAAGAATCAAAATCGAACTATACGAAATTCTTAATTTGCAATATGGGCAAATGCGGCTTAATATTTATACTTAAAGTAGAACTGATTAGTCAGGGAGGAGGCCACATGAGCATTACAATATCGATTCTCGCGGATGACCGGGTTACTAAATCCGGTTTCATAGCGGAACATGGATTTTCCGCGTTTGTTAAAACAGATGACGAGGCTTTTCTATTTGATGCGGGGCAGGGAATGGTTTTGCACCACAACGCCCGAATGATGGGCATAAATCTCTGTGATAACGAAAATGTGATATTGAGCCATGGGCATTACGATCATGCCAATGGGGTACGAATGCTTTATTGCAACAGCAAAATACGGATTTATTCTCATCCCGTTATATTACAGTCACGTTTTAAAAAAACAGCTCCTGATGAATACAAAAATATCGGTATTGAATGGCTTGATAACGCTGTTGTAACAGATAAGATCGAATGGAATCTTTCTGAACAGCCGCAGGTTCTTTCCGGGAATCTGGTTTTGAGCGGGCAGATTCCGCGGATAACGGATTTTGAAGCATCGGACGAGCCCTTTTACATATTAAATGAGCAACGCCGGTATGAGCCCGATGAAATACTGGACGACCAAGCGCTGTTTATCAGCACAAAGCTGGGCATAATAATTGTAACGGGATGCGCGCATAGTGGACTGGTCAACACAGTCCTGCATGCGCGGAAAGTCCTTAATCAGGACAAAATACACGCGATTGTCGGCGGAACTCATTTATTACATGCTTCCACGGAACGGCTTGCGAAAACAGTGCAGTTTTTGCAGTCTGCGGGCGTCGATCTACTGTACGCGGGGCATTGCACCGGATTTGAGCCTGCGTGTTACCTGAAGAGCCAGTTAAAAGAAAAGTACAGTATTCTGGAAGTCGGCTTGCAAATTGTCTTTGATGCAGTATGAGAGTCCGTGCCGTACATGATTGAATAAAAAAATCTGCTGAATGGTATGAACCATTTGAAATTACTTTCCACAGGTTTTAATCTTTTTGTTAAGTATTTAGTCCACAGTAGTTTTCATGTACATCACCTGATACCCGCCATGCATAGTTAAGCACTATTGTCTAATATAATTTGGGATTGATGAAAAAGTCGCAACAGACTGTCATTGCGAAGCCCCGCAGGGGCTGTGGCACCTATGAAAAGGCTACCTGTCAAGGAACTTTTTTGTAAACATAGAATCCTCCATTAGTTTGGA
>QZJZ01000081.1 GCA_003599815.1 Candidatus Auribacter fodinae | reverse complement strand
TGCCCGGGACGTTCATAAAGCCGTGCTGGACGTTTTTGAGAAAGACGGGTTTAAAACAGGATTGATTGACAACATGCTTCAAGGGTTTATCCATTCCACAGGGCACGGCGTCGGGCTGGATATCCATGAAAACCCGCGTGTTGCCAATGTGGATGATATACTGACAGACGGGATGGTGGTTACCGTTGAGCCGGGGCTGTATTATCGCGGGTTCGGCGGGGTTCGGCTGGAAGACCTTGTTGTGGTGACCGGCAACGGCGCCGCCAATTTTAACCGTCTGCCGAAACAACTGGTTGTCGCTCCGTAATTGCCAAAGAGGAGATTTCCGCGTGTATCTTGGTGCTCATATGTCAACGACAGGCGGGCTGTATGCCGCCATTGAACGGGGGGAGTCAATAGACTGCACCGCCATACAGATATTCACAAAAAATAATAACCGCTGGATGGACAAGCCGCTGGAAAAACAGGAAATCGACCTGTTTATCGAACGGTGGCGGTCGTCGTCCATAAAACATATCATTTCCCATACCGGGTATCTGATAAACCTTGCCAATCCGTCAGAGAACTGGAAAAAGTCCATGGAATCTATGGAAGACGAGATTATCAGGGCGCATCAGCTGGGTATCTCTGGTCTTGTCCTTCATCCCGGTTCGCATCTTGGCGAGGGTGAGTCAGCGGGACTGCGGAAAATAGCCGACAGCCTGAATGCCCTGATCGCGAAACATCCTGAGTTCGACGGGCAAGTCCTGCTGGAAACCACAGCGGGGCAAGGCACAAACCTCGGGTATACGTTTGAGCAGATCGCGGCATTGCTGAATATGGCGGAAAAACCGGAACGGTTCGGCGTGTGCCTTGATACCTGCCATATTTATGCCGCGGGATACGACATTACCACAGAAGACGCCTATCATGCGACGATGGCGCAGTTTGACGCTGTGATCGGTATTGACCGTATTAAAGCGGTTCATCTGAACGACACCAAGTTCGGGCTGGGGTCTAAACGAGACCGTCATGAACATGTGGGGCAGGGAGAATTGGGGCTTGAGCCGTTCAGGTTTTTGCTTAATGATCCCCGGTTCAGCGAAATACCTCTGGTGCTGGAGACCCCGAAAGAAAGCAGTACTGATCTTGAGGAAGATAAGAAAAACCTTGAGGTACTCAGAGGTTTGATTAGCCCTGCAAACGTGTCAGGTAAATAAAAAAAAGAGGCTGTGATACCTTTATCACAGCCTCTTTTTCGTTATAGAGCAGTACTTGTTTTAGATCTTGAATATTTTTACTATCGAGTCAAGCTCGTTTGCTTGTGTGAATAACTGTTCCGCGGACTGTACGTTCTGCTGTGACTGCGACTCGGACAGCTCAGCAACGGAGTTGACCTGCTCGACCGATTTACTGATTTCTTCAGTACCGAATGATTGCTCGTTCATAGCCACGTTGATTTCTTCAGATACCTTGGTCAGTTCAAGCATCGCTTTTGATATTTCTTCCGCGCCGCGTGACTGCTCGTCCATGGCGTTTACTATTTCCTGAGTGATTTCGTTCAGTGTTTCCATGGAATGAGCGATTTCTTCCGCACCTTTTTTCTGTTCGCTGGTGGCGGTTCCCACTTCTTCGCTCATCCGTTCCACGTTTCTCACAACCTCAATCATACCGCCGATAATTTCAGCGACTTTTTCTACCAGCGCAACACCGTTCTGCGCTTTGGTATTGGCGTCATTAATCAGGCTGGTTATTTCCTGAGCCGCCTGATGCGATTTTTCAGCCAGCTCGCGAACCTCAGCGGCAACGACAGCGAACCCGCGTCCTGCTTCGCCGGCCCGTGCCGCTTCAATAGCGGCGTTGAGGGCAAGCAGGTTGGTCTGAGAGGCAATTTGTGAAATCACATCAATTATATTATTGATTTTTTCAGAGCTTGCGGATATGGCTTTCATGCCGTCTACAGTTTGCTGTACGGCAAGGTTTCCTTCATCCGCTTTTTCGCTCGCTTCGTGAGAAATGTCGCGTACTTTTAATGAAGTCGTCGCCACTTCGTTAATGGATGTTACCAGCTCTTCAATTGCCGCTGACGACTGGTTTACCGATGTGGACTGGTTGTCGATATTGCGTTTCAGCCCTTGGATGTTGCGTGACATCTCTTCAGCGGCAGAACTGGTTTCCGTTACCGCGTTGGATTGTATTTCAATGCTTTTTATAACCTCTTTCACACTGCTGTTGATCTGATTGATTGCAGTCAGTGTTTCCTGCGATATGCTGGCGAGTTCTTCCGCGCTCCTTGAACTGTCAACCGCAATTTTGTTTGCCTGTTCGGAGTTGGCGCTGATGGTCAGCGAGGCGTTCAGGATATTCTGAACAATAGACCTCAGTTTTGCCACGAAATGGTTGAATGTGTTTGATACCACCCCCAGCTCGTCTTTCTGATCCAATTCAATTTTGCAGGTCAGGTCACCGTCGCCCAGCCGGTTTAAATTGTCCACGACAGTGTCCAAAGGTTTGGTTATGGATTTTGAAATGAATCCAGCTATTGCACAGCAGGCAATAACTGACAGTATAAGTATTACCAGAATGGATATTCTCATATTGCGCAACGCCGCGTTTTGCTGTGCGCGCAATTCAGTGTTGTACTGGCCGATCGACTCAAATATGGTGCCGAATTGGGTCATGAGATTGGCGAGTATTCCTGATATCTCTTGCTGGTACACGGCAAGGCAGTCGTTATAAATATGAGTGTTTCTCGGTTGCCACGCCTGCTGTATCTCTATTGCCGATTCATGCAAATGCCGGTGAGGTTCTTCCATGTCTTTCAGTATGGACTGAACAGATGCGGGCAATTTCTTAAACTCGTCGGATTCCATATATGAGTAGTACCACTTTCCTAAAGAGCAGTTTTTAGGGTTTGTTTCAACGGTCAGTTCCTGCTCGTTGTTTAATAAGAGGTTACTGATTTTCGAACTCCATATGAGATGATTGTTTTCCAGCGTAATCAGATTGCTGTGCAGTGCGCTGAGCATATCCTTTTCGCCGGCATCTTTCGCGGAGGCTATTTGTTTGTCCAGTTCGGATGTGGTGTTATTGAAGAGATTGAGCATGGACGCTAAATAACCGTTTGTTTCTGAGTGATAATGTTCTACGCAGTGCTCGAATACGGCATCGTTCTTCTTGACCCAGTTTTGTTTTATTTTTATCGCGGCTTCATGAAGCAGTGCGTGATTTTTTTCTACGTCCAGCAGGTTCTTCTTAATCGCTTCCGGCAATTGCTCGAATTCCCGCGAACGGGTAAACGTATAATACCATTTTCCGAACCCGCATTGTGTGGGGTCGGTTTGCGCATGCAGTTCATCCTCGTTTTTTAAAAATAATGACGCGATAGACTCGCTCCATTTCAGATGGTCGATTTCCTTGTGGAGCATGAATTCCGTGAGCTGTGCGTTTTCCATGTTTTTTTTGACAATACTGGCGATCTCGCGGCTTTTCCATAGCGCGATGACACCCAATAACATTGAGAGTGAAATTACAATTGCAAATCCTGTCCGTAACTTGTTTCCGATGGAAAAATCTTTAAATCGCATGATGGTTCTCCTTAATTTAGTTCCGGTGCTTTGATTATACATATATACGTTGTGACTGACTGAATCATATGAATTAGCAGAAGCCTGCCCGCATTTGTTTCTGATAGATGGACTGCTTCTTATAATCCGATTTTTGTAGTCGGTATGAAGGGAAAATAGTTTAATAAAAAAACACATTCAGACAAAAATGTAGGCAAAACAAAAGCGCCTTAAAACTAAAAACAATATGAAAAAGAAGAGTTTAAGAATAAAAATTAATACAAAATCCTATAATAGCAGTGGGAAAAATGAACTTAATGCGTATCAAAAATAGCATTTTATTGTCACCTATAAAAACAATATCGAATATGTGTAATAAATATAATAAATAATTAAAAGTATATTACAATAACAATAAAACAAGTAATAAATGTTCATTATCAAAGAGTTGCAAACATTATTTCTTGCTAATCGCTAATTTGTCGTGTGGTTTGTGTGACAACAGGTTTATGGATGTGTGTAATAAAACATTGGAATATCTATATTAAAAGCAGGAATTAGGGCTCTTTTATATGGTTTGGAATATAATTATTTTGTTAGCCGTTTTTTTGTGCGTCCTGTTTGCAGGAAAGCATAGAGCCTCGCGAGAGAAGCATGGTTTTTCCTGTAAAAAAACTGGTTGTATGAGTGCGTTATGGCGCCGA
This sequence comes from Candidatus Auribacter fodinae, assembly GCA_003599815.1. Taxonomy (GTDB): domain Bacteria; phylum Auribacterota; class Auribacteria; order Auribacterales; family Auribacteraceae; genus Auribacter; species Auribacter fodinae. The sequence goes on along the minus strand of QZJZ01000081.1, from coordinate 13,050 downwards.
AACTACGCGCCGTGCGCTTCGTTCGTGCAAGGTGTTGTCGGTTTCTAAAAAGAAAACGAGCCCTCGGCAGTTTAAAAAATTGACTTTTTTCGCACTGCTGTGAGACAATAAAACGTTTCAAAACAGTGATATATATAACATGGAATGAAATAGCTATGGGTATTTTTCAGGAAGCGAACGAGAACATCCAGCATTATGTCTTGGATGTGATATATGAGCGGCGGTCGGGCGGTTTTGTGCCGTTGGTGCGTGCGTTATTGCGTGCCTTGTCGGGATTATTCGAACTGGCTGTGCAGATACGCCTGCGTTGTTATAAAACAGGAATTTTAAAAACCAAAAGCCTCGGGTGCATGATTGTCAGTATCGGCAACATTACTGTTGGCGGAACGGGCAAGACCCCTGCCGTGGAAGTATTCGCGCGAGCGTTGCAGAAAGAAGGGCGGAAAGTGGCGGTGGTCAGCCGGGGGTACCGCAGTTCCAGCAGGTTCACCATAAAACGGTTTTTGAAGAAGCTCTTTTTTCTTTTACCGAAGGAAAAACAGGTCAAGGTTGTGTCTGACGGAAAAAAAATATTCCTGAATTCGTCTCTTGCCGGCGATGAACCGTATATGCTCGCCAAAAAGTTGCCCGGCGTGGTTGTGGTTGTCGATAAAGACCGTATAAAAGCGGGAGAATACGCGATTCAGGAGTTTGGCGTAGATACCATTATTCTCGATGACGGGTACCAGTACCTGCCGTTAAACCCGCGTTTTGATGTTCTGCTTGTGGATACCACCAATCCTTTCGGTAACAGCCGCCTGCTCCCCAGCGGCGTACTGCGCGAACCGCTGGTCAACCTGAACCGCGCGGACCTGTTTCTGCTTACCAAATCGAAGCCTGACAATGACCTGACTGAACTGAAATCCACCATCCGGCAGTACAACTACCGTGCGGAATTCATTGAATGCCAGCATAGATCCATAGAACTGGTGAACATAACAGATAACAGTGTGCGGGAGTTATCTTTTCTTAAAGGCAAACGCATAGCGCTTGTATCGGGTATCGCTGACCCGACTGGTTTTGAGAAAGCCATTGAATCGTTCGGGCCGCAGGTGGCGGCTGTGCACCGGTTTCAGGATCATCACCGTTTTTCTGAAAAAGAAATCCAGCGTATCCTTAAAGACGGGAACAAAAAAAATATAGCCGCCGTTGTGACAACGGAAAAAGATGCGGTGCGGTTTCCTCAACTGGAGTCTACCAAGGGCATACCTGTATTCTTTCTTCGCGTTGAAATGGCTCTTATATCAGGCGAAAACGTTTTTCAGGACAGCATATCGCGTTTATGCTTTAAGTAAAAAGGAGAGCACATGAAGTATACTGCATTATTCAACGGCAACCGGGAACCCGAACAGGAATTGTCGCCGTCGCAACCGAAGCTGGGAATAATTATCCCTGTCGGATTGCTTGGAATCATTATTATTGCCTGCCTGATATCTCCATGGATCAAGCAGTTGTTTCTCTCTTTGGCTCCGCACAGCGCGATTTGTTCGTATCTTGCGGAGTATGAACTGCACCGTATCCTGTCACGAGTGATTTTGGTGCTGGTGGTTTTGAGCCTGATTGTGTTCAGGAAAACCTTGTTTTCCAGCGGACGCGCGTTCGCTCCTCTGGAAGGAACCGGGTCTGACGGGTATCTGCTAATGGCAGGGTTTGTGCTCGGACTGGCTACTCTTATCATACAGGTTTCCGGCGCGGTTATTTTTGACGCCAGAGAGTTATATTTTACCAAATTTACGCCGGTAAAGTTTCTTTTGAAAGGAAGCAAAGCGCTGTTCAGCTGTCTTTTGATAGGGGTGCTGGAAGAATTTATCTTTCGCGGTGTTGTGTTTCGCCAGTTGCGCAGGAGAACTCCTTTGTTTGTGGCGTTTGCGGCAAGCAGTGCGCTGTACGGCCTTCTTCATTTTTTCAAGCCCCATGATCTCGCCGGGCTCGACCAGACCGCGCCGCTGAGCGGGTTCATTGTTGTGATTGAGATGCTGAAGCCCTTTGTATCAAGCGAATTCTTATTTGAGTTCGTGGGGCTGTTTATCGCGGGGATGTGCCTTGCCGCAGGGTACCATTACTCAAAATCGTTGTATTTCTCCATCGGTTTGCATGCCGGATGGGTTTTTGTAATCAAGATGGACGGGATGCTGGTTACGCGTACTGTCGCGGAAAAAGTTATATGGTGGGGATCCAGCAATCTTGTCGGAGGTGTTTTTACATGGGCGCTTTTGGCGGTGATCTTCGCTCTGATCGTGAAACTTTTTAGCGACTGGATATAAGTCCTTACAGTAAACGGATGCGGGGAACATCGTGAAGAAAACTATATATTATATACAGTATCTACTGGCACGGTCGGCATGCGGGTTTCTGAACCTCATACCGTACCGCATTGTGTGCGCTTTGGGCAGGATGATCGGCTGTCTGGGCTACTACCTCAGCGCGAAACGCCGCGCTATTACACTTGATAACCTGCGGGAAGCGTTTGGATGTGAATACACTGACCCCCAGTTACGCCGTATTGCCCGGCAATCGTTCTCCCAGCTGATCCTACTGCTGATAGAGTTTGTGCGTATCCCCAAACTGCTGAAAGATTTTTCCCGTTACGTCACCATTGTTCGTAAAGAAATCGTATGGCAGGGGCTGGAAAAAGGAAACGGGGTTATTCTGCTCGTTTCTCATTTCGGGAACTGGGAACTGATGGCGATTATGGCGGGCGTTATCGGATACCCCATTTCCGCGGTCGGCAGGCCGATGAAAAACCCATATATCTATGACTATGTTATGTCTCTTCGCGGCATGACCGGATTAAAAAGCCTGCCTAAAAAGGGCGCGGCAAAAGAACTGATGCGTGAACTGCGGAATAACCGGGTCGTTGCTATCTTATTTGACCAGTACGCAGGCAGTGCCGGTGAGGTTGTCCCGTTTTTCGGACGCCCGGCATACACCACCCCAGCCGTTGCGCAACTGGCGCTTCGCACAGGCGCAGAGGTGATACCCGCATACAATGTCCGCCAGCCTGACGGAACTCACCTGATTTATGTTGACGACCCAATCCCGCTGACCGACACGGGTGATAAAGCGGCGGACTACATCAGCAATACTCTGGAGTATAACCGCAATCTGGAGAAATGGATACGGCAGTATCCCTCTCAATGGTTCTGGTTTCACCGCCGGTGGAAGAAGCCGCGCGGCGCACGAAAACAGGAGACGGCTGTCTAAAAAATGTCTTTTCAATGCAGTGTGGTTTCAGCTATACTGAATTAAAAAGTACAAAATATAAGGATACTAATCGTGGACAAACATGAGATACAATACGCGATAATGAATGTGGAAGAGTTTCCGACTCTTCCGGTAATCATCACCAAAGTTATCGCGGTGTGTGAAAATGAAGAATCTTCCGCTGAGGATCTGGCTAAAGTCATATCGTTTGACCAGTCCATTACATCCCGCATAATTAAACTGGCTAACTCAGCCTATTTCGGCTACTTGCGAAAAGTAAACACCCTGACCAAAGCAGTTACCATTCTGGGGTTCGAAACGATAAAAAGCCTTTCCATCAGCGCGTCTGTTTTCGATACGTTTAAAAAGATTAAGAGCAATTACTATTTTGACCGGTGCCAGTTCTGGATTCATTCCATAGGCGTTGGCGTGATCTCAAAAATGATTGCCCGTAAGCTGAATTATAATGATATCGAAGTGGCATTCCTCAATGGGTTGCTTCATGATATAGGCAAACTGTTTTTCGAGAGTTATTATGTGACTCAGTATGAATCTGTGATGAAGGAAGTTACCGTAAACCGCCTTTTCGTCAAGGAAGCGGAGGAAATGGTTTTCGGCGTTATGCACAGCGAAGTAGGCGGCTGGCTTGCCAACCGCTGGAAATTTCATCCAGAGCTGGTATATCCCATTCAATATCATCATCATCTTGACAAATGTCCTGAAGAGTACCTTACGCTTGGGTGCATTGTTCAGCTTGCCGACCGTATCTGCAGAGAGCACCATATCGGTTCCGGCGGAGACAGTCTGATCCCTGAATTAGACCCGCTGGTATACAAAACGCTGAACATTACCGATGCTGATATCAAAGAGTTCCGCGAATCCGTGGATAAGGAAAAAGAAAATATTTTTACCTTTATGGCAATAATGGATTAATTTTTCCAGTTGTATGGCCGATATCATAACAAGATTATTTTGTTCGTCTTGTTCGTCAAACTCATATGAATCCGTAGGCCGATGGAAAAAAACGTTCATCTGAAAATTATATCCGAATTGGGCAATATTGATGCCCTGCCAACTATTCCACAGGTTGTTTTGCGCCTTAACGGGGTGCTTGCCGATCCGAACTCATCCGCGCGTGATGTTGCCAAACTGCTTGGTGAAGACCAGGTCATAACCACACGAATACTCAAACTGGTCAATTCCGCTTTTTACGGATACGCCCGTCAGGTCAAGACATTGACTCAGGCAGTGGTTATCCTTGGGTTCCGGGAAGTTAAGAATATCGTGCTGACTTCACAGATATTCGACCTGTTTAAATCAAGCCATAAAAATATTCGTGACTTATTTGATATTAACCAGTTATGGACACATTCCGTCGGGTGCGCCGTCATTGCTAAAAATATAGGCGAACGGATCCGGTACCTTGAACCTGAAGCGCTGTTTATAGCCGGCCTGATTCATGATATCGGCAAAGTTGTGGAAATAAACTGTATTCCGGACAAAATGCCTGATGTGTTCCGTACTGTTCAGGAAGAAAATATATCAATGATAGAAGCAGAAAAAAAGGTGCTGGAAGTAACTCATTGCGAAATTGGAAAGGTCATGGCAGAAATGTGGGATTTCCCACAGCTGATCGAATATGTGGTCGCGTATCATCATAAACCGAGCCTTTCCCGCAAATTCGAACAGGAAGTAGCTATTGTCCATGTCGCCAACTGTATGGTGCGGATGCTGGAAATCGGATCCGGCGGCGACTCGCTGATCCCGCAGATCGACCCGTTTAGCTGGGAACGCATCGGACTGGATCAGGATACGCATGAAGAAATACTGACTCATTCGCTTGAAGCTATTTCCGAACTGTTACCAGTTTTTCAGATGTCATGAGAACACTATTGACGTGTTGTTTTGTAATCCTTGTTGCCTGCACGACAGCGTTTGCAGGAATTCGTGTTGTAAATACCTATACCCATCCTCCCCGCTTGTCAGTATCGGTTTTTCCCGCGGCGGATACGCAGGGCGACCGTACCCGCAGTGACACCTTAACGGAAACGATCTGCCATGAATTGACTGCCGCAGGGCTGGTTTCTCTTATTCCATTGTGGGAACAAATCGACGAGTCGTGGGTCTACGAGCCTTCTTTTATTTATACGGAATACGATAATACCTCGTTTTCCTCGCCTGACAGCGTGGATACAGCAGGACAGCTGCGCCGCATTGAGCGGATTCGCCTTGTGCCGTCCATCAAGGCTGAGTGGATCATTGATGCAGTTTATATTCATGATACGCCGTACGGAAAACTCGCTGTCGATGTCTGGGACGGGCATGGTGATGCCCCTGTTTTCACTGCTTCCGTCAAGGTGAATGCCGGAGATTCACTGATACAGGCGGCGGAACAGGCTTCGCAACAGATCAACCGGTTTTTCTTTGACTATATCGCCCCTTCGCGTGTACTGCATATACTCAACCGGTATGACGGCGGTACGCTCACCGCCGATGAAGCGCTCAGGGCTCTTAGCGAGCTTGACACCCGGTTCCCTGATTCGGTTTTTGTATCCGCTGGAAAAATGATTCTTTTTCATTCCGAAAAACAGGATGAATCCGTAGTAATGTCTGGAAAACAATGGTTTAAACAGAGAAACGCCTGTCAGGACGAGCAGAACCGGTTGTTTCAGGCGCTTAACTCGAATCCATACCTTATATACGGCGACGCCTTGCTCGCAACAGGCTCTGCCTCGGAAGCGTTAAATGTTTATTCCGTTGGCATGCAAACGTTTCCGTTTAATACCAGCCAGCTTGAGGAAAAATATTTTTTCTACCGTTCCCTGAACTCAAAATCTGAGTAAAACGATACTTTTTTTTCATCCTCCACTGTACAAAACAAAAATCATGTGTTATATTTTTATTAACTTGATTGCATGATAACAATGATTATAGGCTTGTACGGATAAAGGAGGTCCTCAAATGAAAGAAAGAATACAGCAGATTAAGAACAGGCTATTACAGTTATTATTCGGCAAGAAGTCCAGCACGGTAGTTTCATCAGATGCGGCCGCCAAATCCTCTATGGATAAAGAACGCCTAGCTCATATATACAAGATTCAGGAAGAAAATAACCGTAAACTGCAGGAAATGAATTTGCGCATCGCCCAGACGATCCGCAGGATCGATGACGTTAAACGGCGCATGTTAAACGCGAAAGTTAATGAGAGCGAGCTGAATCTTTCCTCTCGTCCGTACAGCGGTGACCGCCCGTTGCGTAAAAAGAGCATTAACCTGCGTAACTTTAATGAATTTGTCGATTTGCGCGAATTTCTGAAATTCAACCGTATGGACATCATTTCCGAAGAAGAAATCTCTCAGTGTAACTGGGATCAGGTTTTTAAACAGCTCTGTAAAGAATGATATATGGAACAAACGGGAAAAAAGAAGCCGCGGGGCAATGCGTTCCGCGGCTTCTTTTTTTGTATAAACCTCACCGTATTTCCGGTTAAATTTTTCCCCTGCGGGTATAGGTAGTATGTAATAGTTTATGCGCTTTTTTGCTGTTCGGATGATCTAAGAATTCATTGTATAACATTTGGATCTGAGGATTGCTGTGTGACTTTCGTATATTGAGATGTGAATCCTCATCATAGATCGCCTTTGCCCGCGCTTTACGGATATTTTCGTTAGTCGGAATCGGTTGCCCGCCGCCGCCGAGGCATCCGCCGGGGCACGCCATAATTTCTATAAAGTGCCATTGCGCTTCGCCCGAAGCGACTTTATCCATAATTTTCTTCGCGTTGGCGGTACCGTGAGCAATAGCGACACGCAGAGTTTTTCCCTCAAGGAATTTCCAATCCTCTTTTGTTTTCTGAAACGATATTTCAGCTTCCTTAATGCCATCCATACCGCGCACCGGAATTACGTTCAGGTTTTCAAACGGAACCTCTTCACCGGTGATTATTTCGTATACGGTGCGTATAGCGGCTTCCATGACGCCTCCGGTCGCGCCGAAGATCAGGCCCGCACCGCTACCCAGTCCGAGCGGGCTGTCAAAATCGCTGTCTTCAAGGTCGGTAACGCGTATGCCTGTTTCCTTGATCATTTGTGCCAGTTCGCGTGACGTCAGCGCGTAATCCACATCTTTAAACCCGCTGGCGCTCATTTCCGGCCGGTCGGATTCATATTTTTTGGCTACACAGGGCATCAGAGAAACGACCATAATATTTTTCGGGTCTACTTTGATTTTCTGCGCGAAGTAGGTTTTAATCAATGAGCCGAACATCTGCTGGGGGCTTTTGCAGGTCGAAAGGTGCGGCAGATAATCAGGATAATAATGCTCGCAGTACTTTACCCAGCCGGGTGAGCATGAGGTAATCATTGGAAGAGAGACCGGCTTTTTATCAACAATAAAATCTTTAAGCCGGGTAAGCAGTTCGGTTCCTTCTTCCATTATGGTCAGGTCGGCGGCAAAATTTGTGTCGAACACATAATCAAAGCCGACCATTTTGAGTGCGGTATTCAGCTTTCTGGTTATGCTGGTACCCGGCGGCAGTCCGAATTCCTCGCCGATGGACGCGCGCGGAGCCGGAGCTGTCTGCATCACCACAATTTTCTGCGGGTCGTCAATAGCGTTCCATACTTCGTCGCTCCGGTCTCTTTCCCGTAACGCGCCTGTCGGACAGCGGTTTATGCATTGCCCGCAGTTAATGCAGACCGCATCGCCGAGCGGATGGTCTAGAAATGTCTGGATTTCGGTGTCTATACCGCGAAAAGCGGCTTCAAGCGCGCCTACGCCCTGGAAGTCATGGCAGGTACGTACGCATCGCCTGCACAAGATACATTTGTCCATATCGCGTATAATTGACCGTGACGACGTATCTTTGGTGTGGCGCGGAAGTTCAACATGCCCGAACCGGAGAGAATCGACCCCGTATTCCTTGGCAAGCTTCTGCAATTCGCAGTTCTGGTTGCGAAAACAGGTATAACATTCGCCGTAATGATTTGACAGCATCAGTTCAAGAATGTTTCTGCGCGCTTTGCGCACTTTTTCCGTATGGGTTCGTATATGAAGCGGGCGGGTGATAGGGGCACTGCACGCCGCCTGTAACGTCTTTTCGCCATCCACTTCAACAAGGCAGATTCGGCAAATCCCTGAGAGGCACAGGTCGTCATGGTAGCACAATGTCGGAATATGTATGTTCATTTTTCGTGCCGCTTCAAGAATCGTCGTGCCGAATTCCACTTCACATTCTTTACCATTAATACAGACAGCTAACATATTAGGCATATCCGGCACTCCTCTTATAACGGTATTGAGTCCGTAACACGGTCACGGGCCAGTATTTCACCTTTGAAATTGTCAATAATGCTCAAAAACGGGTTCGGAGCCATCTGTCCCAGCCCGCATTTTGATGATATTTTCATTGTCTCAGCCAGTTCGCGCAGGACACGGAGATAATGAATGGAACACTGTCCCTGTTCCATAAGTTTTACTCCTTCGAGCAGACGAAAAGTTCCTTCACGGCAGGGAGTGCACTGCCCGCACGATTCCTCGACAAAAAATTCCATAAAGTTTTTTAGGACGTTCAGCATATCCCGTGAGCGGTTGAAGACGATGATTGATCCGCCGGGCGGCAGGCTCTCAAATGCCAGCGGTTTGTCGAAATCCTTTTCCGCCACGCATATCCCGGACGCTCCGCCGACCTGTACCGCTTTTGTATCCGATGCCTCGACAAGATTGAGCACCTGCCGTACGGTAGTGCCCATTTCAAGCTCATACACACCGGGTTTCTTTACGTCGCCCGATATGCTGAACAGTTTTGAGCCTGTGGACTCAAACGTGCCGAATTTCTGGAACCATGCCGCGCCTTCTATAAGGATGTACGGCACGTAGCAGAATGTTTCCACATTGTTCACCACAGTAGGGTATCCCATGTATCCTGATTCCGTGGGGTAGGGCGGTTTGTTGCGCGCTTCGCCGCGTTTGCCTTCGAGCGACTCGATCAGCGCGGTTTCCTCGCCGCATACGTATGCGCCTGCGCCGAGATGAATATCAATATCAAACTGGAAATCGGATCCCAGAATTTTTTTGCCCAGCAGATGGGCTTTTCTGAGTTCATCAATTGCCTGAACCAGCACGGGCCGCAGGTACCGGTACTCAGCTCTCAGGTATATAATACCTTCCTGAGACCCGACGGCATACCCGGCGATTGCCATCCCTTCGAAAATCTTTTTGGCGTGTTCATTGAGCAGTATCCGGTCTTTAAATGTGCCGGGTTCGCCTTCGTCGGCGTTGCAGACAATGAATTTTTTCGGCGCTTTAGCTGAATAAGCGAGGTCCCATTTCAGTCCCGTTGGAAAACCGGCGCCTCCTCGTCCGCGCAGGCGTGACAGTTTAATGATATCAATAATTTCTGTTTGCGTATGCTCCAGAGCTTTTTTCAATCCGAGGCCCGGTTCAAGAGCGGAGAAAAGAATCTGTTTCCTTTTACCAGCCATGCGTTCCTCCGTATCAGTGATATTTTTCCACAATATCAACCGCTTTTTCAGGGTCGAGATTGTAGTAGACGTCATCGTTTATCAGCATTGCCGGGCCCTGATTGCACATCCCGATGCAATTCGTGTACTCCAGCGAAAACATACCGTCCGGCGTGGTCTCGCCAAAGCGTATCCCTAATTCGTTTTCCAGCGCGTTGGCGATACGCTGTTTGCCGGCAAGTTCGCAGGATACGGTCTGGCAAAGCCGTATAATATTTTTTCCTTTCGGCTTGGTGTTGAGAAAAGAATAAAAGGTGGCAACACCGTATATCTCGGATACCTGCATATCAAGGTTTTTTGCCACTTCTTTCATGACGTACTCACTTAGGTACCCGTATAATTCGTTAAGCTCTTCCAGTATCTGCAACAGCTTTTCCCGGCGGGAATGATACTCATCACAAACGCGTTTGACCGCTCGTGCGATGTTCTGGGTCTGGCTTTCGAGTTTCATGTGCACACCTCTGCTTGGTTAGTGGTGATATGAAAAAATACAACATTTCCGCTGTATTTTTATACAGGGCTGTACGGCGCGAAGCAATTATCCTCATAAAGAGGAGATAAAGAAAAATATGTACCAGTTCAGCTTCTTTTTATATACTGTCTCTGTATGTATAGCGCTGATATGAAATATATATCTTGTTTATATTCTATAAAAAAACACAGTTATTGCAAATTGTTTGTTTATTAAAATTGAAATTATATCCGGGTTTTATTCCCATTAACACAGATATGATGGCATGATTACTATATATATTCATGAAATAATCGGATTAAAAAGACAAAACGAGCCTGTCTCAATCGGCGTTCCCTTTCCGAAAGGATTGGAGAAAGCTGTTGATGTGTTTACACTTTTCGATGAATCTAATCAAGTTATTCCTCATCAGGCGGATGTGATGGCGCGGTGGGCGGACGGCAGTGTCAAATGGGTTTTGCTGGATTTCTGCGCGTCTGTTGATAAAGGGGATACAAAAAAAGTAATCCTTAAGCGTACGCCTGATGACCAGCCGCGAACTAAAAGTGCCGCTATTCATATTGAAGAATCAGGCGACGGGTACATGATTACCTGCGGGAAAGTACGGTATGTACTTGATAAAAAAGTTTTGCGCCCGTTCACCCATGTTTTTTATGACACGGTGTCCGTGCTTGAGGATGACGGGTGTTCCGTATCTATGCTCGATGAGAGCGGCATCTGCTATAAGCCGATCATCAGCAGGACAGAAATAGAAACCTGCGGGCCTGTCCGAGCTACGCTTCTTTTTTACGGGACAATGCGCGCGGCACAAAATAAAACAGGCCCTGATTTTAAAGCGCGCATATCGTTTTACGCCAGGTCGGAACAGGTAAAAATTCAGTTTTGCCTCATAAATTCCCGTCCGGCAGTACACCCGGGCAACATGTGGGATCTGGGTGATACCGGCTCGTTTTTTTTCAAAGACCTGTCTTTAGGCCTTTTTTTGAAGCCGGATTCACAGCCTGTAATCCGGTATACGGTTGACCCTGTTAAAGATACAGAGCCATTATCAGCATCAAAACTGGTGCTGTATCAGGAATCCAGCGGAGGTGAAAACTGGAACAGCCCGAACCACAAAAACCGGTTTGGCAAGGTGCCGCTGAAATTTCAGGGATACAGGCTGGAAACAGATAAAGGCGTACAGGAAGGGTTGCGCGCACAGCCGGTGGTGTCTATTCTGAATACCACGTTTCAGGCAAGCGCCGGGCTGGAAGGGTTCTGGCAGAATTTTCCGTCGTCCATAGAAGCGGAACGCACGACCCTGACAGTACGGCTGTTTCCGCATCAGTTCAGTGACAGCTATGAACTGCAGGGCGGTGAACAAAAAACGCATACCGTATACCTTTCGTTCCGCAAACCAAACCGTACCGAACTGCCGTCTCTGCCTGTTCACGGCCCGCTTGTTCCGGTTGTTGACCCGGAGTGGGTATGTAAATCGGGTGTGTTTCCTTTTGCGGTGCCGTACAGCAAAATACACGATGAACGATATACTTCAGTAATTGAATCTGCCGTTAGAGGGAAAAGTACGTTTTTTGACCGCAGGGAACGCATAGATGAGTACGGCTGGCGCAATTTCGGCGAACTGTACGGCGATCATGAAGCGGTTTATCATACAGGCAAACAGCCGTTTATATCTCATTATAATAACCAGTATGATAATATTTACGCCATGCTCCAGCACCTTGGCATGAGCGGTATGCCGCAATGGTACAGGCTCGCGTATGACCTTGCGTACCATTGTATGGATATAGACATCTATCATACTGATGGAGACAGGCCGGAATACAATCACGGTTTGTTCTGGCATACAGATCATTATACCGATGCGGCAACCTGTACGCACCGGACATATTCAGTACAGAATAAAGTGGCGAAAAATCTCTCTTCCTATGGCGGGGGGCCGTCTCCGAGCCATTTGTACACCAGCGGCTTAATCGCTTTTTATTATATGACTGGCGACACATTCGTCAAAGAAGCATGCGAGGAACTGATTGAATGGGGGTTTGCTCTGGCTAAGGGACGAAAACGACTGGCGGCACGGCTGAAAAGCAGTGTGAAAAAAGCGGTACTGGCGCTTCGGACGATCCTCAGCCGGCGCGCATTTCAGCCTTATGAGCTTGACGGGCCCGGCAGGGCAAGCGGCAACGTACTGAATGCACTGCTCGATGGATACACCTTTTCCGGCGATAAAAAATACCTGCGCATGGCGGAAAAACTGATACGTAGGTGCATCAGCCCAAACGACAGGATAGAACGGCGCGACCTTTTTAATTCTGAAATGCGGTGGATGTATCTTGTTTTTCTCCATTCCCTCGCGAAATATATCATTATGAAAGAAAATGAACGGCGTCAGGACAGAATGTACAGTTACGCTGTGAGAAGCATCGTGCATTATGCCCGTTTTATGGCGCTGAACGAATACCCGTTCCTGCGCAAACCTGAAATACTGGAATACCCCAACGAGACATGGGCCGCGCAGGATATGCGCAAAAGCGTTATTCTCAATTTCGCGTCACGGTTTATCCAGAGTGATATAGACAGCAAAATATACAGAGACCGCGGCGAATTTTTTTACAATTCAAGCCTTGATGACCTTCATTCCTTTAAAACCCGAACGCTCACTCGCCCTGTAATACTGCTGATGAACTACGGCCATATTTTCTGGTATTTTAGAGAGAGATGATATCTCAGGTTATTAAATGTTTAACCGATACATTATGTGGCGGTTAATAACATTTATAATTCGGGAGATATCGTTATGAGCCTCTTTCAAT
>QZJZ01000019.1 GCA_003599815.1 Candidatus Auribacter fodinae | reverse complement strand
GATTCTGTGACTTTTTCATAAAACCCAATCCGGCATTGACTTTGATTAGCTCGAAACAACAATTCGAGCCGTAGATAGCTGTTCATCATAGAGATTCAGCGCGCCGGGCGCGTTCGAGGTAGACCATTATAATCTGAATGTCCGCAGGGTTTACGCCGGGTATGCGCAACGCCTGTCCAAGCGTAGTTGGGCGGTTGGTGACTAGCTTATCTTTCGCTTCACGCCTCAGGCCGATGACAGCGGAAAAATCGAATCCGTCGGGAATTGGCCATTGCTCGTATTTTACCAGTTTTTCCGCCTGATGCGCCTGCCGGGCAATGTATCCTTCGTACTTTATATCTATTTCCACATCATTTATTTCAGGATCGCTAAGAGCAGGTTCCGGCGGGACAATTATGCCGTCGCTTATAAGGCGCTGATAGGTATAATCCTGACGGCGCAACAGTTTAAGCGCTGTCGTATCCTGATACACCGTATTGTTAAGCCGGTCAATTTCGTTTTTGACACGCTGAATGCCTGCTTCGACTTCAGTATATATTTCCGAGTTAATTAACCCCGCGTCATAACCGTATTTCGCAAGGCGCTGGTAGGCGTTATCCTGACGGAGAAGAAGCCTGAATTCCGCTCGGGATGTGAACATCCTGTATGGTTCCGTGGGTATTTTGGTGATAAGGTCATCAAGCATGACGCCGATATACGCTTCATGCCTGCCGAGTATAAACGGCTCGGCTCCGCGCAGTTTCAGCCCGGCATTAATACCAGCCATAAGTCCCTGCGCCGCCGCTTCCTCGTATCCTGATGTCCCGTTTATCTGTCCGGCAAGATACAGCCCTTCGATAGACCGCGTTTCAAGTGTCGGTTTGATCTGGTCGGTGGTAACGAAATCGTATTCAATCCCATAGGCATACCGCATGATTACCGCTTCCTCAAGCCCGATGATGGATCGGATAATCTGTTCCTGTACATCCTGAGGCAAACTGCTGGATATGCCGTTGACGTAAATCTCTTCCGTGTTAATCCCTTCCGGCTCAAGAAACACCTGATGTTTTTCCTTATCGGGGAATTTCACTATTTTATCTTCGATTGACGGGCAGTAGCGCGGGCCGATTCCTTTTATCAGCCCGGAATACAAGGGCGACTTATCAAGGTTGCCCATGATAACTTCTTTTGTTTTCGCGGTAGTATATGTGATGTAACAAGATACCTGCGGAAGCACAGGCTGGTTATATTTGCGGGAAAAAGGATAATATACCTCGTCGGGGGGCTGTTCCTCGCATTTTGAAAAATCTATGGATGACGCTTTTATACGAGGCGGCGTGCCGGTTTTCAGCCTGCCGAGCTTTAAGCCGATTCGCAAGAGGTTTTCGCTCAGATCGGTAGACGCGAATTCGCCGAACCGCCCTGATGGAAAACTGGTAAACCCGATATGAATCAGCCCATTCAGAAAAGTGCCCGGCGTAACGATTACAGACCGTGCCGTCAGCCCCGGTTTGTAGCGCGTAGAGACTCCCGTAACACGGTTACCGTCAACATGGATATCCAGCACGGTATCCTGAAGCAGGTCAAGGTTTTTCTGCTCCTCAAGCACCTGTTTCATGGTGAACTGGTACGCCTTTTTATCCGCCTGAGCGCGGGGCGCCCATACGGCAGGGCCTTTTTTGGTGTTCAGCATACGGAACTGTATGCAACTGAGATCGGTTATGCGTGCCATCTCGCCGCCGAGCGCGTCAATTTCCTTAACCAAGTGTCCTTTAGCCAGCCCGCCGATAGCAGGGTTGCACGACATCTGAGCGATGGTATCGAGGTTCATGGTAATCAGCAGGGTTGAAAACCCCATTCGCGCGCCTGCCAGCGCCGCTTCGCATCCCGCGTGTCCCGCTCCTATGACTATAATATCGTATGAAGTGCGCATCATTTACCTATACAGAACTGTTCAAATATTGTGTCGAGAATATGTTCAGCGGAAACTTCGCCTATTATTTCGGCAAGAGAAGCGGATGCTTCCTTGAGGTGCTCCACGACAAATTCTTCGGATAGATTATCTTCCAGCGCTTTTTTCGTCCGTTCCAGAGCGTCAAGCCCGCATGAAAGGCTCAGAAACTGACGCTGGTTTACCGTAAACTCATACTGGTGCGATTTATCTATTTCCTTATACGCCGCCTGTTTCAGGGCGTTTTTAACTTCTTCTATGCCTGAATGATTCAGCGCGCTGGTAAAACATACCGTACAGTTAAGTTCCTTTGCCCAGCGAATATGCTCCACAGGACGGATGTCTGTCTTGTTCACCACCGCAACACAGAATTTACCCTGTTTCTGAAGCGATGCAAGGAATTCGCGTTCCGTTGGTATCTCTTCACGCTCAGCGCTTACCACATACAGGACAACATCAGCCTGATCTATTGATTTCCGGGCGCGCCGTATGCCTTCTTCCTCAATCAGGCCTTCCGGAGCCCGCAGTCCGGCGGTATCTCGAATAACCATTTTCATTCCGCCGATGCGAAGCGATCCTTCCACTATATCGCGGGTTGTGCCGTGGATAGGGGTCACAATAGATTTTTCTTCCTCGAACAGAGCGTTCATCAAAGACGATTTACCCACATTTGTATCGCCGGCAATGGTGACGGTCATGCCTTCGCGTATGAGTTTGCCCTCCTGATAGGAATCTTTCAGCATCCGCACCTGAGCGGTAACGTCTTCCAGTTTTTGCAGGAGTTCAGGCCGCCGGACGGAGACGGCATCGTCTTCCTCGGGAAAATCAATTGACGCTTCCACCCAGCTGATAAGCAGGATAAGGTTTTGCCGGAGCGCGTGAATCTTTTCTCCAAACGCGCCGGACAACATGGCGGCCGCGGTTTTAAGCTGTTGCTCGGTTTCCGCGGAGATCAGTTCAGCAACGGATTCCGCCTGAGTAAGATCCATTTTCCCGTTCATGAACGACCTGCGGGTAAACTCGCCGGGCAGAGCAAGGCGAGCTCCCTGATCTATAAAAAACGATATTATACAATTAATTAATATATTGTTCCCGTGGCAGAATATTTCAAGGATATCCTCGCCGGTGTAACTGCGGGGGGCTATATACGGGATAAACGTGATTTCATCCAGCAGTTCCTGTCTGGAATTTTTCAGCTGGCCCATATAAAGTTTGCGCGGAACAAGGCGATCGCTATCAGGATACGACGAAATGATACGGCGCGCTATATGGTGCGTATCGGATCCGGTAATACGGATAATACCGATTGCTCCTATGCCGTCCGGCGTTGATCGTGCGATTATGGTGTCGTTCCACATAGGGTGCCCCCTGTGGCTCCCGGTTGCTATTCAGCTTTAATCATTTTTTGCTGTACTATACTTATAACATTGCTGAGTGTCCAGTACAACACCAAACCGGAAGGGAGGTTATAGAGCAGGAACGTAAAGAACACCGGCATCATCATCATCATTTTCTGCTGTTGCGGGTCAACGGTAGACATTTTCTGCTGTACGACCATGGTCACGCCCATGATGAGAGGCAGAATGTTGAGCGGAAACCCGTCGCCGATAGGCAATGTCATAAAATGATCCGGAGCGGAAAGGCTCTGTATCCAGAAAAACTTGGCGTGGATAAGTTCGTACGCATTGGACAATGTCCTGAATAACGCAAAAAATATCGGCAACTGTACCAGCATGGGAAGACATCCGCCGAGCGGGTTGACTTTTTCTTTTTTGTACAACGCCATGGTTTCCTGCTGAAGTTTCTGCTGGTCATTCTTATATTTTTCTTTCAGCACAGCGATCTTGGGCTGAAGCGACTGCATCTGCTTCATTGATTTGAAACTCTTTTTGGTAAACGGGTAGAAAAGCAGTTTGATAGCTATCGTTAAGATAATGATCGCCACGCCATAACTTTTCACAATGCCGAACAGCCATTTCATGGAGAAAATGAGTATTTCGTTGATCGGGCCGAAAAAGCCGTCAAAATACATCATTTCCTTGAAATCGCTTTCGTACGGCGCGAGGTTCTCAAGTACCTGAGGGCCGGCATAAACCAGAAAATCGTATTTGACTGTTTCGCCGGTATTCATGCTCACCTGCCCTGTGTTCATATAAGGAATGTGAACAGGATTTTTGCTGTCGGTTCCGGTTTCATAAAACCCCATAGACCTGAGCGGGCTGGATGGCTTCATTATAAGGGCGTAATACCTGTTTTTAATACTTCCCCACAAAACATAATTTTCGCCGCCGATTATCGAGTTCGGTTTTTTCTTTCCGCCGATTTTTCTCCGTTGCGCCTTGCCATTACCTTCGCTAGTGAAAGCGGCGGCTTCGAGAATTTCCTTCTTGTCATCCTTCACTACTTTATTTATCGAACCGAGTACAAACGATATGCCCTCAGAAAACAACAGCGGCTGAGGAGCTGTTGAACGAATAGATACGGATACATCGAATTGAAAAGAGTCATCCGCAAGGGTTATGGTTTTATCCTGCACGATAGTACCGCTCTGATAGGTAAATACAACTTGATTGGGAGCAGTCTGCCTGTACGCAAAAATCGGAACCGTACCGGCTTCATACAACCCGTCCACATAAAAGGGCTGGTGGGAAAAAAGCGCGTTCTGAAACAGCAGTACATCGCCCTGCTCTTCTTCCTTTACCGTCAGAGATACCAAAGACGCGCCGACTGTGGAAAACGCCGCTATAAGTTTATTATTCTCAAGGACGATTTCCTCACCTTGAGTTGCCAAATCTTCCTGTCCGGGAATTCCGTTGGCTGTCGGCACAGATGCCGGAGTTCCAGGCTGACCGGTTACCGCGGCAACACCGTGTTCATTATCCTTTTCAATATTCTGAGACTCGACGAACTGTTCCAGTTCTTTACGTTTAGCTTCCTGTTTCGGGCCAAGGACAAGGTACTGATACCCAAGAGCGACAACTATAGATAGTATAAAAGCGGTGAAAACACGTTTTTCCATTATTTTTTCCTTTTATTCTGAAGAGGCGGAACAGGGTCGTATCCATACCCGCCAAAGGGATTACATCGTCCAATTCGTTTCAGGCTCAGAGCCAGACCTTTCAGCAATCCATGCACGCGAACCGCTTCGGCGGCGTATTGAGAACATGTAGGAAGGTAACGGCAACGGGGAACAGCACCGCTTATTAATGTCTGGTACCCTTTAATCAGGGCAAGAACCGTGAGAACCGGAATCTTCTTGAGCATAAAAGCCGGTAGCCTGAAAGCCTTTTTTAATTTCATCATGCAACTGCCAGTATCCGATTTCAGGTGCAGTTTTCCTAGCTATAAAAACAATATCGATACCGGATTTCAGTCCTGACTTCAAACTGAAATATATTTCTCTATACTTTCTTTTCAGAGCGTTACGGACAACAGATTTTCCTATTTTTTTCGTAACCGTAACCCCAAAATGATTTTCGGATGGGTCGTCATTATTTCCGATAAATATGATAGAGTTTTCAAGAACAATCTTTAATCCGCTATCATATAACCGTGTAAACTGCTGTCTTTTTCGCAGGCAAAACGATTTTCTGGTCATCAATGAAATATAATTATAACGCCAAACGCTTTCTGCCTTTTCTACGGCGTCTTTTAAGGACATCGCGTCCGCCTTTTGTACTCATTCTTAAGCGAAAACCGTGATCGCGTACACGTTTTAAATTTGAAGGCTGAAATGTCATTTTCATCGTAACTGCACCTCGCTTTATGTAAAATTTTTTTATAATTTTTTCTCAACAAATATAATGTTCGGCTATTATAGAGAGACACAAAATAAAAGTCAACTAAAAATCATACTACTAGCCGGCAATAAAAATCATAACTATCTTATTTTATACTCAAATACCCATCATATACCTTTAATTACAAACAAAACCAGCGTTATATTAAAGGGTTAAATAAAATATTAACAGTATTGTAATTTTTTCTTGAAACACCTTTTTTTTCGTGATAGTTTTATACCTACCTTTAAAACTCCCCAATGAAAAAAATAACCTGTGGATAACTTGTTGATAATATATGAGATTTTTCTAAATTCTCTTTTGCTAACAAGAATTGAATATTAGTTAATGTAATTGCCGTACGTATTTCCGCTGGTTTTAATAAATAGTACTTACAAACCGACAACTGTATTTTATTTTTAAAACTAAGTTATTATATATCAAGTATTTATATAAAAATAAGAATATTATATTTAATGCCGCTAAAATATTCATTGAGCGGCTCCAGATACTTATAAATTAAAATAACTATTTATATTTTTAACTTGCTTTATTGAATATTTCGCAATTAGAGTAATACTGGCATAGCCTGTGGATAACTTTCGCTTTTCTGTGGATAACATTATTATTAAAAGGAGCTGTCTTTGAATACTCCCGCTTTCTGGGAAAACGTCCTTAAACGAATCAGGACGAATACCAGTGAATTCAGTTTTAATTCCTGGTTCCAATGTATACAGAAGGTCTATGTTGAAGACGGCACACTGCATATCGAACTGCCTAACAAGCTTGCCAAAAACTGGATGATAGAGAATTTCTCCGCTCTTATCAAAGAATCTATATTCATGGAATCCGGTGAGGAATATATACTCCAGTTTGAGGTGGTTGAAAACGCCGTTTCTGCGGCGGCTGTCTCGGAATTGAAGCAGGCAGATGCTGAAAAACAAAAAAAAGCGCCTGCACGGCGTTTTCCTATAAGCAGGTCGTCCCTCGAATCTCAGAGCCCTGTTTTAAACCAGAATTATACGTTCGATTCTTTTGTTGTCGGATCCAGCAACCGTTTCGCCCACGCCGCGGCTTTGGCGGTAGCCCGTACGCCGGCTAACGCATATAACCCGCTCTTTATCTATGGCGGCGTAGGGCTTGGAAAAACGCATCTTATGCAGTCCATCGGCAACAAGCATCTGGAAATAAACCCTGACGCCAGAGTTTATTATTTATCCAGCGAAATATTTACAAACCAGCTTATAGACGCCATACAAAACAGGAACACAGTCAAATTCCGCAAAAAATACCGTAATGTGGACATATTATTAATCGATGACATCCAGTTTCTCAGCGGTAAAGAACAGACTCAGGAAGAATTTTTCCACACCTTTAATACATTATATGATGCGCACAAACAGATAGTTATTACCAGTGACCGTCCGCCGAAAGATATAAGCAACCTTGCTGACAGGCTTGTTTCGCGGTTCGAATGGGGGCTGGTTACTGATCTTCAGCCTCCTGATGTGGAAACCCGCATCGCTATTTTACAGAAAAAAGCGGAACTATCTAACCTCGAAGTGCCTGAAGACATAATACCTTTTCTCGCCAAACGGATAACATCTAATATCCGAAAACTTGAAGGCGCGCTTATCAGGCTTGCGTCATACTCATCCATAACAAAATCCTCAATGAACGTGGCTCTTGCTGAAGAAATACTGAAAGACACGCTTGATGACCACATATCAGCCACTGTAACCATAGATTCCATACTTCGTTTTCTGGCAGACCAGTTCGATATAAGAGTACAGGATCTGCTCGCTAAAGGTCGTACAAAAAATATCGCGCTTCCGCGCCAGATAGCCATGTACCTTTCTCGTAATTTAACATCCAACTCTCTTCCTGAAATAGGAAAAGCGCTCGGCGGCCGTGACCATACCACTATCATGCATGGTATTAAATCCATTGAATCCAAAATGGATGAAAACAGCGATTTTAAAAAATCAATTACATCATACGTTACGCAACTTAAAAAACCATAAGTTTCTTATTTATATATAGATATAATTATAACACCCTGTTTGTGGATAACCTGTTTATTACTTGTTAATTACTAAGGGGATAACACGTGGATAACTTTTTCATAACGAATTTTTAACAATCACCTGTGGATATAATGCCTTTTTCTTCACAGGTTATCCACAGATTATACCCAGAATTCGGTGAACTAATTTGATCTTGCTATCCAGATATCCACAGGCTATATTATTATTACTATTTTACAAATCATTTAAATATATTAGTATTATAGAAAAATAAAACACATTTATAAAACCAACAGGAGGAATCCCTATGCATTTCATATGTGAAAGATCGGTCTTAAATGAAGCTCTGCATATTCTGCAGAACGTTGTAGGAACCAATACCACTCTTCCCATTCTTTCAAATATACTTGTTGAAGTATCAGATAAAAAAGAGCTTACTTTAACCGCAACAAACCTTGAAGTAGGTATTCAGTTTAAACTTGATGTTGAAGTAAAAGATCAGGGAACATGCACATTGCCGGGCAGAAAACTGTTTGAAATGACCAAGGAAATGGCAGGCGAGAAAATAGAAATAGAAGTAAGCAGTGATTATATAGGCATAATAAAATCAGGCAACGCCGTGTTTCGGCTTATGGGATTATCGTCCGACGAATATCCAAGACTGCCCCGGCTGGATAAAGTTCATACAGCCAAACTGACGGCAAGCGTACTGCGCGACCTGTTAAAGAAAACAGCGTATGCCATATCGTCTGATGAAGCGAGGTATGTCCTTAACGGGGTGTATTTTATCGTAGCAAAAGGAGACGTGGTCGTAGTGGCGACGGACGGACGACGGCTCGCCATGGTTAAAAAGAAAACGGAAATAGACCCGAACCTTGATGCGGGAATTATCCTTCCGGCGAAAACGGTCAATGAACTGATGCGTATTCTGCATGGAGACATTGAGGTTGAAATTCTCTTTTCCGAAACGCAGGTAGGGTTTAAATTAGCGAATATGCTCATGATATCCCGGCTTATCGAGGGAAAATTTCCGAATTACGATCAGGTTATACCGAAAAAGACAAAAGAGTCCGTTGTTATACAGAAAGAAGAGTTTCAGAATATTATCCGCCGTGTGTCTTTGATTAACACCGGAAAATCAAATCTGGTAAAATTCAGGTTCAATGACGGAAGCCTTACCTTAACCGCGTCAAATCCTGACGTCGGAGAAGCCAAAGACGATATGTCGATAGAGTACAAAGGCGACGATTTCGTCATCGCTTTTAACCCTGTATACCTGCTGGACGCGCTTAAAATACTCGATGATGAACAGATTAATTTCGAGTTTTCAGAGTCAACAGCGCCAGGAGTTTTGAAAAGCGGCGATGACTTTACATATGTTATTATGCCTATGAAATTACGGTAAAACGGGCTTATAAACTGTGAATATAGAATTTCTTAGAATAAAAAATTTCAGAAACTATACGTCCGCCGCTGTCAAGCCGTCACCCGGAAAAAATGTTTTTGTTGGAATGAACGGGCAGGGTAAAAGCAACCTGCTGGAAGCGATCTATTGCCTCTCCAATACCCGCTCGTTCAGGACAGCTCGCTCAGCGGAAATGATAGAATGGGAAAAAGACAGTTTTTATATCGGCGGCGAGGTAGTATCAAGAAAAAGCCGGTTTGATATAAAAATGTTTTATTCCGCAAAAAAAAAAGTATCTCCATCAATGATAACCCCGTAAAAAAAGCCGCTGAAATTCTGGGAACATTCTATACAGTTGTGTTTTCGCCCTATGATATATACCTTATTAAAGGCGACCCGGCAGGCAGGAGAAAACTGATAGATGCGCTTTTATCACAGGTATCGCCAGCATACCTTGCGGCTCTCCAGAATTACCGTACTATTCTGAAACAGAAGAATTTTGTTCTCAAAGAACACACTGCCAACGAGGTGCTTCTTGATTCCTATAATCAGCAGATGGCGCGGTACGGCGCGGCGATTATCACAAAAAGGTTCGAATTAATAGAAACGCTGAACGAATCCGCGCGAAAAATTTATAATCTATTTTCTCGCACAAAAAACAATTTAATGATATACTATGACTCGTTTATAAGTGAAGAGCCGGGTTTGTGTGAGAAAAACTGCGAAAAAGGCTTTCTCGCGCTTCTGGAGACTAAAAAAAGTATAGAACGTAAACGTGCTATCAGCCTTGTCGGCCCACATCTTGATGACGTCGCTATACAATTAAATGATAAAAGCGCACGCAGTTTTGCCTCTGAGGGGCAGAAACGCGCTATTGCTTTATCTTTGCGGCTGGCAGAATATTATGAAGTTAAAAAGGTGTTCGGAGAACCGCCGGTAATTCTGATGGATGACGTGTTCGGCGAACTTGACCGTGAAAAAAAAGCGGCCCTTGACAGCGTAATAGATCCTGACGCTCAGCTTTTTTTTACCTGTACTGATGACCATATCGTGTCGTCATTGGTTAAAAACGCACAGAGGTTCAGTATACGTGATGGGTCAATTTTCCAATAGTAAAGAGCGCAACGGCAAACCGGAACAGGTCAGTAATCTCCTTGAAGGTATACTGAAACAGCTGGGCATAGAAGAAAAGTTTTCCGCGTCGCGAGTTCTAGACCAGTGGCTGGATATTGTAGGCAGTCAGGTTGCCGCAAACACCAAACCGCATAAAGTCGAGAAGGATGTGCTGTTTGTATATGTATCCAACTCGTCGTGGCTTATGGAACTGACACGGTTTTATAAAAACACAATACTGAAAAATATACAGGAAAAGACTGGAACAAATACCATAAAAGATATCGTATTTAAACTCGGACCTGTTCGTTGATGAGGGTGACCCTGGGAGGAAGTAATTTATGTCCACATACGATGCACAAACAATCACAGTCCTTGAAGGTATAGAGGCTGTAAGAAAACGTCCCGCCATGTATATCGGTGATACCGGGTTCCGCGGACTTCACCATCTGGTATACGAGGTGGTTGACAACAGCGTCGATGAAGCGCTGGCCGGGTACTGCAATCAGGTTGATGTTATCATTAAGGATGATAACAGCGTAACCGTTATAGACAATGGGCGCGGAATACCCGTGGAAATGCACGCTACAGAAAAAAAACCCGCGGTTGAAGTGGTAATGACCACACTGCATGCGGGCGGTAAGTTTGACCATGCAACATATTCCGTATCAGGCGGTCTGCACGGCGTCGGCGTATCGTGCGTGAACGCCCTGAGCATCTGGCTTGAAGTGGAAGTCAGCAGGAACGGATTGATATATCATCAGCGGTATGAACGCGGCGTAACGGCGTCTACACTTGAGGTTATCGGCAAGTCTCAGGCAACCGGTACAAAAGTTACATTCAAACCCGACCATAAAATTTTCACTGTTCTTGAATACAACTACGATACACTCGCAAATCGTTTAAGAGAGCTCTCTTTTCTAAACAAAGGATTAAAAATATCCATCAGAGATGAACGCTCGGACAAAAGGGAAGTTTTTCATTACCTGGGCGGTATCGTATCATTCGTCGAATACCTTAATAAAAATAAGAAACCGCTCCATGAAGAAGTGGTTTATTTTCAGAAAAACAAAGATAATATCGATGTGGAAGTGGCTTTCCAATATAATGATACATATTCTGAAAATATTTTTTCATTCGCTAACAATATTAATACTATCGAAGGCGGTACGCACCTGAGCGGTTTTAAATCCGCCCTTACCAGAACAATTAATAATTATACGAAAAGCAATGCGTCCGCCAAAGACCAGAAAATGTCCATGAGCGGCGACGATATCCGCGAGGGCATGACCGCTGTGGTCAGCGTAAAAGTGCCTGACCCGCAGTTTGAAGGACAAACCAAAACCAAACTTGGCAACAGCGAGGTTGCCGGGCTTGTGGAGTCTATCGTTAATGACGGGTTGAGCACCTACCTTGAGGAAAACCCGCAGGTAGCGAAAAAAATTCTGGAAAAAGCCATTACCGCCGCGAGGGCGCGCGAAGCCGCCCGTAAAGCGCGCGACCTGACCCGCCGCAAAGGCGCTCTTGATGGCGGCGGTTTGCCGGGAAAACTCGCCGACTGCTCCGAACGCAACCCGGAAGTATGTGAACTGTACGTGGTGGAGGGTGACTCGGCGGGCGGTTCAGCAAAACAGGGACGTGACCGCAGGTTTCAGGCGATACTTCCGATCCGAGGAAAGTTGATTAACGTGGAAAAGGCACGGCTAGATAAAGTTCTGGCAAATAACGAAATACGTACCATTATCACCGCTATCGGCGCCGGTATAGGCAAAGAGGATTTCGATATTCAGAAACTCCGGTACCATCGAATAATCATCATGACAGACGCTGATGTCGACGGATCTCATATCCGTACTCTTCTGCTCACCTTTTTCTATCGCCAGATGCGTGAACTTATTGAACGCGGGCATGTGTATATAGCCCAGCCGCCTCTCTATAAAATAAAACGTAAACGCAAGGAACGGTACATTCAGAACGACAAGGAAATGGACGCGTTCCTGCTGGAACTCGGTACGGAAGATACGGAAGTAACTGTTCGAGAATCAGGGCTTTCGTTCAAGGAAGAAAAACTTGTCGATGTGGTTGAACTGCTGGGGCGGCTTGAAAACTATATTAATATGATTCGCCGCAAAGGAATCGATTTTTCTGATTTTATCCGTCACTATAACAGTGAGCTTGATTTGCTTCCTGTGTATCAGGTAAAAGTCAATGATGATAAAATTTTCGTGTACTCTGACAGCGAGCTCAAAGAGGTTCTGGAAAAAGTTGAGGAAACCTCAGGCAGTGCTCTTGACATGAAGTTGAGCGATGAGCAGGATTTGCTTCTGGATGACACTGAAGAACAACTTGAACTGGGGTCTCCGGAAGAGATGGAATATTTCGCTGAACTGGATTCGAAAACGGACACACGGGTAATCGAACTGATCGAATCGCGCGACATAAAAAAACTGTTCGATAAATTGACCAAAAAAGGCATACCTCTCGAATTGTTTCGGCAGGCGGAAAAGCCGTATTTCGATATCGTTCAGGAAGAAAAAGAGAGCCGTCCGGTATTTACAGCGTTGGAACTCCTGCCCATGATCCGTGAAATCGGCAAAAAGGGTATATCCATCCAGCGATACAAAGGCCTTGGTGAAATGAACCCTGAACAGCTCTGGGAAACCACCATGGACCCGGAAAAACGGGTTATCCTGAAAGTCGCTTTGGAAGACGCTGTTCGCGCGGACGAGATATTTACCATTCTGATGGGCGATGAAGTTGAACCGCGGCGTGAGTTTATACAACGGTTTGCGCCTGAAGTACGGAATCTGGATATTTAATTGAGATACATGTTGATATAGAAAAAGAGGAAATAACGGTATGTTTAGCGACAAAGAACGCATTATTAACGTTGCGATCGAAGAGGAAATGAAAAATTCCTATATCGATTATTCGATGAGCGTTATCGTCGGCAGGGCGCTTCCCGATGTGCGTGACGGGCTGAAACCCGTTCACCGCCGTATTTTATACGCCATGTACCGGGAAGGGCTGTTGTCTAACAGGAAATATTCCAAATGCGCCGGTGTGGTCGGCGAATGCCTTAAAAAGTATCATCCTCACGGCGATACCGCTGTGTACGACTCGCTGGTTCGTATGGCTCAGCCCTGGAACCTTCGGTACCCGCTGATCGACGGGCAGGGTAACTTCGGGTCTGTAGACGGCGACTCCGCGGCGGCATACAGGTACACAGAAGCCCGCATGAAAAAAATTGCGGAGGAAATGCTCGCGGATATTGATAAGAACACAGTCAATTTTGCCGCCAATTTTGACGAAACCACTACTGAACCTGTGGTATTGCCGTCACGTGTGCCGAATCTGCTGGTCAACGGCTCTTCAGGTATCGCTGTCGGTATGGCGACCAATATTCCGCCGCATAACCTTGGCGAAGTTGTGAACGGTTTGATTCACCTGATAGACAATCCCGACGCCACAGCGGCTGACCTGATGCAGCATATTCAGGGGCCGGATTTCCCCACAGGCGGCATTATTTACGGGCAGTCAGGCATTAAAAGTATGTACGAGAAAGGACGAGGCCTTATAAAACTGCGCGGCAGGGCATTCACCGAAATCAGCAAAAGCGGGCGTGAAAGCCTTGTTGTCAGCGAAATACCCTACACTGTCAATAAAGCGTCGCTCATAGAAAAAATAGCCGAACTTGTTTCCGATAAACGTATTAACGGCATATCCGATATCCGTGACGAATCCGACAAGGAAGGTATGCGCATAGTCATTGACCTCAAGCGCAATGAGGTTCCTGAAGTCATTCTTAACCAGCTCTATAAACATACTCAGCTCCAGATTACGTTCGGAGCGATACTTATAGCTCTGGATCACGGACAACCAAGGGTAATGACGCTCAAAGAGATACTCTCAAAATACATTGAGCATCGCCGCGAAGTGGTTATACGCCGTACACAGTTTGAACTGGATAAAGCGGAAGCGAGAGCACATATCCTTGAAGGTTTCAAAATTGCGCTGGATAACCTTGATGATGTGGTTAAAATTATCCGCGACTCGGAAAACCGGCAGGAAGCGCATAACCGGTTGATGGCGAAGTTCGGGTTCTCTACCATTCAGGCAAACGCCATCCTTGATATGCGCTTATACCAGTTGACCGGACTGGAACGCGACAAGGTTGAAGAAGAATACAGAGAACTCCTGAAACTGATCGAATATCTTCGTTCTATTCTTGAGAGCCATCAGAAAGTGCTCGATATAATCAAGGAAGAATTAAAGGAAGTTACCACAGGATATAATGATAACCGTCGTACAGACATAGTTCATTCCGACACCGAACTGACCATGGAAGACCTGATCGCCGACGAAGCATGCGTTATTACCGTTACCCATACCGGTTACATTAGACGCGGCGGGCTCGACCAGTACCGTTCACAGAAACGGGGCGGTAAAGGCATTGTGGGCATGAACATGAAAGACGAGGATTACGTGGAGCACCTGTTCTCCGCGTCAACTCATGATTATATCCTTATTTTTACAAAAGATGGTGATATCCACTGGCTTAAGGTATATGAAATACCGGAAAGCGGCAGGGCAACCAAAGGCAAAGCCATTGTCAACCTGCTCGGCATAGCGCCCGATTCAGGCATTGCCGCTCTTGTTCGTGTGAAAGCCTTTGATGATCAACATAATCTAATCATGGCTACCCGCAAGGGAATTATCAAAAAAACCAATCTTGAGGCGTACAGCCGTCCGCGTAAAGGCGGTATCCGTGCCATCAATATTGACGAGGGCGACGAACTGATCAGCGTTCACATCACTTCCGGTGCCGACGATATTATTCTCGCAACGCGTAACGGTATGTCTATCCGTTTCGATGAGGAT
The DNA here is from genome assembly GCA_003599815.1 of Candidatus Auribacter fodinae. Classification (GTDB taxonomy): domain Bacteria; phylum Auribacterota; class Auribacteria; order Auribacterales; family Auribacteraceae; genus Auribacter; species Auribacter fodinae. Next base: position 2,438 of record QZJZ01000019.1, on the reverse strand, counting down.
GAGAATATCAGGGAAACCGGGCGTGTAACTCGCGGAGTAAAAGGTATCAGGCTCGGACCTGATGATGAGGTGGTCGGTATGGAAATCGTTGATGATGACGCCATGTTGCTGGTCGTCACTGAAAACGGGTACGGAAAACGCACCAGATTCGACCAGTACCGTGCGCAGGGGCGCGGCGGCAAAGGTGTGATCACCATCAAAGCCAATGAGCGCAACGGCAAAGTCGTAGGCATTATGCGGGTAACTGATGAGGATGAAATAATGCTCATATCCATTCAGGGAAAAACTATCCGCATGAAAATAAAGGATTTATCCATTATCGGCAGGAATACGCAGGGTGTACGGATGATCAATCTTCAGGAAGACGATCAACTTGTAGCGTTAACTCGCGTCTTCTCTAATGAAGATCAGGAAGGCGATGTTGAAGGCGAATCCGACGAAGATGTTATACCTGAGGATTTCGTATAATCACGGATCTGGGAGTATCCGGTTATGCAGACCATACCGGTACGGAAAATAAACGATTTTTGCTGGGAAATACCGAAAGAACGCGGCATGAACGTTCCCGGCAGGATATTCGCGAGCGATCATCTTATTGACCATATTCTCAATGAGGATTCGCTTGTACAAGTACGAAATGTGGCTACACTGCCCGGCATAGTCAGGTATTCTCTGGCTATGCCGGATATCCACTCTGGATACGGGTTTCCTATCGGCGGTGTGGGCGCAACAGATATAGAAAAAGGCGGTGTCATATCGCCCGGCGGTATCGGGTACGATATCAACTGCGGCGTGCGGGTTATGCGTACTGATCTTGATAAAAAAGACGCGCTCGCCCGTATAGAAACACTGGTCAGCGGTATTTATTCCACTGTGCCGGTCGGAGTAGGCAGTGAAGGGGCTATTCATCTGACCCAGAATAAACTGAAAGAGATTCTCAAAAAAGGGTCTCGCTGGGCGGTCGAACATGGATACGGGTGCGAAGCCGATCTTGACGCTACTGAAAGCAACGGCTGTCTCCCTCAGGCAGACCCTGACGCGCTCAGCAAACGGGCTATTGAACGAGGACTGAATCAGTCCGGTACGCTTGGTTCAGGGAATCATTTCGTTGAAATTCAGGTTGTTGAAGCAATATATGACGAAAAAGTCGCCAACGCGTTCGGGCTGTATGCCGATCAGGTCGTTGTCATGCTCCATACCGGTTCGCGCGGGTTGGGGTATCAGGTATGCGAAGATTTTATAAATGCGATGCGCAATGTCCCTAAAAAGTACGGGTACGATCTGCCGGACAGGCAGTTAGTCTGCGCCCCGTTTAACTCGCCTGAAGGACAAAAGTATTTCGGGGCGGTGTGCGCCGCGGCGAATTACGCATGGTCGAACCGTCAGTACCTGATGGCTCTGGTGCGGCGGGTGTTTGAGACAGTGTACATGAAATCGTGGCAGCAGATCGGCATGAACCTGATATACGATGTGGCGCATAACATAGCCAAAATAGAGAAGCATACGGTTGACGGCGTGGAAAAAACGTTATGCGTGCACCGCAAAGGCGCCACGAGGGCGTTTCCGGCAGGGCACCCTGAGGTTCCGAAAAAATACAGGAACGTCGGACAACCTGTTCTTGTGCCCGGAGATATGGGAACGAACTCGTACATTATGGTTGGAACTGACAAGTGTATGTCTGAATCGTTCGGCTCGATGTGCCATGGCGCGGGGCGTATGTTGAGCCGGAGCGAAGCGAAACGCAGGTATACCCCTGATGAGGTTTTTAAAGAGTTGCACAGCAAAGGAATCGCTATAATGGCAAAAGGCCGCTCAACAGTCGTTGAGGAAGCGTCCGGAGCGTACAAAAATATTGATGAGGTTATAGACGCTGTGGTCGGCGCGGGACTGGCACGCAAAGTTGCCAGAATGCGCCCTATCGGCGTGGTCAAAGGTTAAAAAAGGATAGGTTGCCTGTTATGTTGGACATCAAATTCATCAGGGAAAACCCGGATCTGGTTAAACAAGGTATCCGTAACAAGAATATGGACGTTGATATCGATCTGCTCCTTAAGTATGACGAGGAAAAACGCGAACTGCTCGGCGAAGTTGAACGCCTGAAACAGGTTCGCAACGAGTCGTCAAAACAGATCGGACTGCTCAAACGCGACGGCAAACCGTGCGGCCATATTATGGAAGAAATGAAAGAAATCAGCGATCAGATCGCAGAGCTTGACGATAAGGTTCGCGATAAAACCAATCAGATTGACGGCCTGCTTATATGGATACCGAACATCGCCCACGAATCCGTACCTGTGGGTAAAGATTCTACCTCGAACGTGGTTGTGCGCGAGTGGGGATCTAAGCCGGCGTATAATTTTGAGACGAAATCGCATATCGATCTTGGCGAAAAGCTCGATATACTCGATTTTGCCCGTGCCACCAAACTGTCGGGTAGC
>QZJZ01000066.1 GCA_003599815.1 Candidatus Auribacter fodinae | reverse complement strand
GGGTCTCTTTTCAAAAACGAAACGCCGCCCGATGCGTAGCGGTTATACTTGAATTGGTGAACAATCATTTTTTTTCTTTAATTTCTCGTATTGCAAATTGTGGATTTCTGTTTATATTCAGGTGGATTCTGCCAAGATATTCTCCAATCATTCCAATCATTAATAACTGTATACCTGATAAAATAGTAATAGTAATAATAGTTGATGTATATCCCATTACTGGAATACCAAAAAAGAAGTACTTTATTGAATAGAAGAGTGCAAGTACAAGCCCGATAAGCGAAAAAGAAAAACCTATGACTGAGCATATTCTAAGAGGTGTAACAGAAAAATTGGTTATCATATTAAACGCTAAATTCAATAACTTATAAATAGTGTAATTTGACGTGCTATGTTCTCTTTCTTTGTGTTCGACGATAACTTCACCGATATTTCTTGTATACCATGCGACAAGCCCGTCGATAAAAGTATAGTTGTATTCATAGGAACTGATCAAGTCTACCAGCTGTCGTGTCATTATCCGAAATGATGTTAATTTGTTGGATAGATTAAAGGTTGATTTATAAATATACTGAATAAATTCAGAGCCAAAATTACGAAACATATTATGCCTTTTTTGTTGGTAAACACCGTAAACAATGTCATATCCTTCGTGCATTTTAGCTATCAACTTTGGAATCTCTTCTGGTGGATGCTGGAGATCATCATCAATTGTTATCACATACTCTCCTCTTGAATTTATAAAACCGCACAATAAAGCATTATGCTGACCGTAATTTTTCATCAATTTTATAATTTTAATATTTGAGAATTGAGTTAATAGTTGGTTCATCACTGACCATGAATTATCTTTACCACAATCTTCAACCATAATTATTTCATAAGAACTTGTTATGTTTGAAAAAGTGTCTGTAATTTTATTTATTAATGTTTGTAGCGTGTTTTCTGCATTATAAACTGGAATGATAATGGAATATTTAACTTCGTTCATGTAAGGTGGAATCCAATAGATAGTAATTATTTAATGAACATTGAATATGAAAAATCCATATAAAATTATATAAATTTGATTCCACATAGTCAATGGTATTTGATTTTTGAAGCATGAAACTTATTTTTTTGATAGAAAAGAAACATGGACATTGCTTTTTTTATAAATAGCTATTATTGAAAGCCCAAACGGTAAAGATATGTACGGAAGAATGAATCTTTCCATTTGAAAAATCATTTGAAATAATTTATTTACAAAAGTGCTGGGCATATCAAGTTCTTTTTTGTCTGTTTGATTGAGGAATTTTTTGCATAACCTCAAAATAACCGCAAAAGGAAATAAGAAAAAATTATAGTAAGAAATAATAATTTTCCTGAATCCTGAATTAATAAGTATATGATGAAGTTGTTTTGCTGTATATCGTCGAAAATGGCAACTAAATTTATCATAGTTATTAAATAACCATTGATAAGCAGGAACAGTAACAAACAGAAATCCATCTTCTTTTAGCAATTTAGAAATGTTTTCAATCGCTAACTGATCATTTTCAATATGTTCAAGTACATCAAGAAGTAAAATACAATCAAAATGGTTATGCGGTAATTCTCCTGTTGATGGCAATATTGCTTTTTTGATCTTGATACCTTTTAATCCACAATATTTTATGGAATCCTCAGAACTATCGATTCCAATAATATTGTAATACTTACTGAATTCCTGTATATTGGATCCACAACCTACACCTAACTCAGCAACCGTCATATTGTTTTGTAAGAACTTTTGCATTAGGCGTAATATAATACAACGTCGTGCAATAAACCACCAGTGGTGCTGTTCAAGTGAAAAAATAATATCAAATGCTTCTTTTTCCAAATCGACAAGTCCTGTAAAAGTTATTTTTCCTTATGATGAATATAATATTAGGGTACTCAAAAATCAATATGAAACTTATTAATAAAGTGATGATATGGATAACTTGTGGTAATTTTGATCTTCTCCCGCATTTTCTTCCTTGTATTTTTTCTCAAAAAATAGTTTAATATCGGGGCTTAAACTATTTCAGGACAAAAGATATGACCGAACCAATACAAAACGAAGAATATATTTCCGCTATAACCGATACCGCACTGCCGAACAACTGGTCGGTAACACGCAACGACCGCTTCACCGTCTTTATTCCCGGCGATGGGGTAGTCGGCGATACCGTACGCGCACACGTCGTCAAACGGAAAAAAGGTTTCGCTTACGGCGAAATCATCGAAATCATAGAACCGTCTCCATTCCGCACAGACCCGCCATGCCCGCATTTCGGTATTTGCGGTGGATGCATCTTCCAGAACCTCCAGTACGAAAAACAACTGGAAATCAAAAAAAATTACCTGATGCATTCTATCAAATCAATCGGCGGGGTGGATATATCTCATATTTCCATGGAGCCGGCAGTCTCTTCTCCTGATATGTACGGCTACCGCAACAAGATGGAATTTTCCTTCGGCGAAAATCAGGGACAGCTGGTACTCGGTATGCGTGAACGGAGCTCGCCGTTTAAACGGTTCAGCATGCAAGTGTTCCCGATAGAGCAATGCCTGATTTTCAGTGAACGGACTTCGATCATAGTATCAATTATAATGAAGTTTTTGACTGAACGTAATTATGCCGCTTATAACGTGTTCAAAAGAACGGGTTTCCTGCGGAACCTGCTTGTGCGCGAAGGGAAAAACACCGGAGACCTGATGGTTGCTCTCGTGACATGTGCCGGCGATATACCTGATATTGAACAAGTGTACCGTTCTCTGAAGGATGCTATTCCCGCACTGCGCAGTTTTTACTGGATTATCAACGAGAAACCGGCTAACGCTGTTATTATTGATGACGTAAAAGCCTTATATGGAGATGAATATATCGAAGAAGAACTCAATGGGCTGAGGTTCCGGGTATATCCCGAAACTTTTTTTCAGCCGAATTCGCGAGGCGCTGAGCTTTTATATTCTGCTATCGCCGAGTGGGCGAATGTTACTCCTGATTCCAATGTGCTCGGACTCTATTGCGGCGCCGGAGCAATAGAGTTATCCATAGCCCGATCGGTTAAGTCCGTGCTTGGCATTGACTCGCATCCGGTGAACATAGAAACAGCTCATCGCAATTGTGAGGTGAACGGCATAACGAACTGCACCTTTCTTGCCGGAAGGGTTGAAGATGTCCTGAAAACCGTTGATACCAAAGACTATCAATATATTATTCTTGATCCGCCCCGAGGCGGCCTCACCCCGAAAGCAGTCAGGTATATATGCAGGTACAAGGTACCGCAGATATTATACGTGTCCTGCAATCCTTCAACACTGTCACGGGATTTAAACCTTCTTTATGCGGAACAATATCGTATCCAGCGAATTAAGCCGTTCGATCTGTTTCCGCACACAGGGCATCTGGAAACGCTGGTACTGCTCGCAAAAGAAGAAATTTGAGTATAAATTCAGTTAGTTGATGGGAAAGCGGAATTTTCGGTTCAGCCTGTTTACAATTATAGTATTGTGATGCCCGATGGCTTGTATGCACTCAAAAACGTTTTCGTATTCCTTTCCAAGAAGATCATTAATTCCGAATATCACGTAGTCGAATTTTTTTGACCTGATATGGTCAATGTGTGTCCTGAGCCGCTGTATTTCAAAGCGCGGCGTTCCGCTGAAGGAAAATATATCTTTGATGTGCGTGTACTGAGCGGTATTTTCAAGGTGTGATTCGTGACAGAATACAGAAAGCGAATATGAACGCAGTTTTTTGTGTATGTCGTTATATATACCGGAAGTGATGGCATCCGAGGCAGAGCGGATCAGTAAAATGGATATTTTTTTATGACCGGGGTCTGTCCATGCGAAAGGGTGTGATAAAAAATGCTCATCCATACCATGCCGCCGGTTGGGGTATTTGTTCCGAAACAGATCTGAGCAGGTATATTCATACACTTCCTCGTACGAGTCGACCATTGCTTCAATAGTGAACTCATTTTCCACGATTGCCCTGCTTTTGCGACCCATGGTCATGCGCAGAGCCGTATTGACGATCAGCAACGACAATTTTTCCTGAAATCCTTCCCAGTCATTAACATCGACAATGAAACCGTTTTCTCCGTTCCTGACCAGTGCCGATGTTTCGCCGGAATCGGTTGCCATGATGGGCAGAGAGCATGACATAGCTTCCATAACTGCATTCGGAACACCTTCAGTTACATACCCGACGCCTTCCTGATAAAAGGAACCCGAACTCAAAACCGCAATATCGAAGAGGGGGTAGAGTTCTTCCGGCTTTTCCGTCGGTTCCATAAAGCGTACGGCATGAGAAATGTGCAGGGTATGGATTTGCTCCAGCAATCGGTCGCGATACCCGTCTTCAGGCCTGTGTTCACTGCCTGCGATTATGAGAAAAGCTCGTTCGTGAGACTGAAGAGTACGCGCGAAAACCTTGATCAGTTTATCGATGCATTTTTCTTCAGCGATTCTGCCGCAGTACCCTATGATAACGGCATCTTCGGAAATGTCGTGTTGTCTGCGCTGTAAAAGGTAGCATCTTGGCTGAAAACGTCTTGTATCAACACCGTTGAAGATTAGACGTGAGTATTTGTGCGGATAAAGCTCCTGTACTTTTTCAGCGACTTTGCGGGTTGAGCAAATGACAGCGTCAACAGGTGTTTTATCGGAGAGGAACGCGGAGGAGAACCCGTCTGGCCGTTCAACTATAACGGGGACGCCTGCCAGATAAGCAAGGTAACTGCCTTCGTCGCAGTTGCCGGTCTGAACAATGGCAACCTGATTGTCGCGCAGGTATTGTATGACTTCATGATAGTCAGGGGAATAATAACACAACCCACACTTCTGGAACCGTTGCTGGAATACGGGAGAGGAGAGGTTGATAAAATGAAATGCGTATTCTTTATACTTCAGCTGTTCAGCAATGGAGAGAAATGTCCGTTCAATGCCGCCTATACCGAAAAAATGCGATATGAATGCAATGCTTATACGCGGATGTTTTATCATCGTGGAGAACCTTTGAAAATGGAATGATTCAGAACTCCATAATCATTAAAACTCAATCTGCGCAGAAGAAAAATACAAAACATTATACTAATAGTTATTACCAGATAAATGGCGATCATTATCATAATCTGGTACTTGATTGCAAGCAAGGGCGATGAGCCTCCAAGCACTTGCCCGGTCATCATGCCGGGCAGGAATACGATACCCATGGTTGCCATGGTTGCCAGAGTCGGTTTCAGCGCTGTTGTCATGCTGTGCTGAAGGTACGGGCGTAACGCCTCAAATTGACGGGCTCCCAGAGAAAGTTTGTACAGGTATATTTTTTCTTCTTTCCTGATGGAATCATAAAAACTGCTCAAGCCGACGATTGTTCCCCGCAACGAATTTCCCAGAAGCATGCCCCCAAGAACGATCAGGTATTTTGCTTCAAACAGCCCGTATCCGCGAATCACCAGCAGGCGCATGTAAAACAAAATAAAAAATAATGAGACTAAAAGAGATAAGGCTACTCGTGGAAAAACGCGGATAAGGTTCAGCTTACAGGTCTGGGTTATGGAACTGCCTGCGAATAGAACCATCACGGAAATCCAGCATATATTAATCAGGGGGCTATTCAGGTTAAAAAGGTATTCAAGAAACAATGCGATGAGTACTAGCTGAACGCACATACGCGCTGTCGCGATAACGGTTTCCCTGATAATGTCCAGTTTCCAGCATTGGCTTACTGAGATGGGAATCAGCAGTAACCCGCAGGCGAACGCCAGTCCGAGCCATGGTATATCATACGTTTCCATGTATATATCCCTCCAGCGGTATAATGGCGGCATTCTGATGATTATACCATTCCTTATCATGAGATACAACGCATACTGTCCATTCGGGGTTGGAGAGGAAATAGTCGATCACTACTTTTTTCAAATGCGCGTCCAGTGCGGAAGTCGGTTCATCAAGGAAAAATATTTCTCTTTTCAGTAATAATGCTGTGCACAGGGCAATACGTTGTTTTTCTCCTCCTGAAAGAGTACCGAGTGAACTGTCCAGCACAGACGGTTTCAGGTGAAATATTTTTAATAGAGGCTGGATTGCTGTTAATGGATACGCTATATGCCTGTTTGAATGGAACCGGCATATATCTTCAATAAAATCTCGAACGGGTTCATCATGGAACAACAGTTCCTGCGGCACAAAAGCAATGCGTTCCCGGAGATGATGAATGTTCGACGGAGCGAGTTCGTTGTTATCAAAAAAAATTGAGCCTGAAGAAGGCTGAATAAATCCCAGTGCGCTCATCAGGAGGCTGGTTTTGCCAGTACCGGAAGGAGCAAATAACACAACTTTCTCTCCTTTATGGATATCGAGAGAAAAGCCGGTTATTATCCGTTTATCCTTAAAGGAAAGAGATACATTATTAAAACGTATTACCGGGTGATTTTGTGTCATGTTTGTCTGTTTCGTTATTTTCATTGAGGATGTGGTATATGGCAACCCCGTTGTTTTCAAACACGATTACTGATTGCACCGGAATTTCTTCCAGCCATTTCCGTTCTTCTGAAAAAACGCCGGCCCGGACTCTTCTATGTTCCTGCTGGTCATAGATAAACTGCTCCTGAAAGAAGATATAATCAATATTTCTATTGTGAAGAGCCGCATATAAAGTTTCTCTGGACGAAACATCAAGGTTGACGAGACGATTACTCAATCTGCTGTTGAAGAGCGGATACACATACGCCCTGTCACAGAATCCGATCACCGCGCCGTCAGCGTGGTTATCAAGCCATTGCCATCCATTGGCAAGCGGTTTCCAGAACTGGCGCAGTATTTCATCGTTGCTGTGTTTGCCGGATTCCGCGTTGTAACGGTGTTTGTCCGTTATGCTCTTTGTATATAAGAGTAGCGGGATACATGTAATTATACAAGATATAATTGCCGGAGCGGTTACGCGCTTCCATTGAATAGTGGATATACGCCTGAACAATGGTTTGCCGTATACCATAACAGGCAGGGAGGCAAACGCAGTTGTTATGGAGACGATGAGTATAGCCGCTGAGGGAATATTTTTTATAGCTGTCACCGATATAAGTATATGCAGGATTGCCAAAGCCGTTCCCGCCCCTTGTCCTGAAACCGTTTTCAACAGGAACCCTGCTGTTATGAGAAGAAGCGCCAGCGCAGGGAGAATATAGCGCAGATTCTGCAGGTAAAGCGCCAGTCCCGGCATGGTGAGTATCAGGACACCGCTGACGGCTGAAATCAGCATGAATATGGTTGGCATATGCCCTGATTTAAGGTTGTGCAGGCATCGGCGGGCGTTGCGAACAAGAATGATTACGGAAGCGAACGGCACAATTCCCATAAGAAAATAGTTTAATCCGATATACTGAGTAAACTCCCGTACATCATTAAGCCTGTACGGATGATGCAGAAGTGCGAACGACGAGACATAGGCCCTGAAGTCGTTCAGCGCGTCGCTATATACCAGCGCCCGCATATGGTCAGGTACGGTATATAATGGAATCCCGAGTAAAGATATCAGGCTGGGAAAGAATGGATTGCCTGTTTCCAGCGCATTACGTATGTACCAGTACCCGCCGAGCAGAAAAATCCCGGTTATCCATAAAGCTATATGAGTAATACGTTGTCTGAGCGGGCATCTGATACTCAAAGATAGCAGTACATATAGTATTGCGCATAGTATAATCCAGCATAAACCTGCGTATTTTGAACCGAGGCACAGCCCTGCGGAACAGCCTCCCAGAAAAATAATAAGCGGTGTTGGCGTCTGATAATATCGAATTAAAAAGTAGAGAGCCGCGAGGAATGTGTAGATGGTGATAAAATCGTTGTTATCTTCAACAATGAACAAGGGAAATAGCGGGGAGAGGAAAAAAGCCGTACAGCAGATTGCCCACGGGATACGGGGGAAACGAAGCAGATTTCCGATAGCGATCAGCGTGATTGTTGAGCCCAGCATTATTATGGGCTGTATGAATCCGGTTAGGGAATCGTTTCCGATCAGAAGCAATTGCCATGCATAGATCAGGTAGGAGCCGCCCGGGAAATAGCGGACTTCCGGCGGAGCTTCCGTCCATGCTTCCAGTGAAGCGGATTGTATCCAGTGTACAGCTGAAGGCAGGTAAAAGTATAGGGCATCATAATATAAGGACGGATAAACAACGGATTGCCCGGTCAGGATTACGGCAGAGACAGCGTAGCAGGTAAGGGCAAACGTTAAAAGTGCAATCATTGGTTTGGATGGCTGTGGCTGTTTGGAACAATGTTCTTTTGGAGAAGGTTTAATTACTGCAATCGATACTATGGATACCAGAATGCAGGTTATGGTGACAGACAGAGGCGTCAGGTGTCCAATTGAGCCTGCGGCAATAATAATCAGATGAATGAGGATGAAAACAGCTAAAAACAATGATGATGCATAATCACAGATTGAATCACAGGGCAGGAATGCCCGTATGAACCGGTACGATGCGAATAGAATCAGTGATGTACAGAATACGAATATAAGCAGGGGAAACATCATAGCGCCATTCAGGTTGATGTTGTTCTATTATATTCGTAACGATATCGTTTATACGGGTGCGCGTCCAGCATTTTGTATAAAGAAAAGCCCCGGCTGGTTAAACCGGGGCTGAAGGAAAACGGTTTATTATTTGCTTATTTGCTGACGAGAGCGTATTTTTTGCGCAGGCGCCGTGCAACTTCAACCATATTTTTAAGTGCGGGCAGGGTTTCTTCGTAACCCCGTGTTTTCAGACCGCAGTCAGGGTTGATCCAGAATAGGGATTTATCAATAACCCTGATGGTTCGTTCGGCGATTTCTTCCATCTCATCGACTGTCGGAATCCGCGGCGAATGTATATCGTATACACCCACGCCGATACCATGGTCGTAATTGAACTTCTCAAAGGCTTCGATCAGATCGCCTTTACTGCGTGATGCTTCCATTGATATCACGTCAGAGTCCATGGCGAGAATATGTTCAATGATCTCATTAAATTCGGAATAGCACATATGCGTGTGGATCTGTGTTTCAGGCTGAACGCCGATGTTTGACAGTTTAAATGCAGTTACCGCCCATTTAAAATAGTCTGCCTGTTTTGCTTTTTTTAGCGGCACAGCTTCACGGAAAGCGGGTTCGTCGATCTGAATGATTTTTATGCCCGCTTCTTCGAGATCCAGTACTTCGTCATTCAGCGCCAGAGCTATCTGGTAGACTACCTCGGATTTCGGTATGTCGCGGCGGTAAAAAGACCAGTTCGTAATGGTGATCGGGCCGGTCAGCATACCTTTCATGATGCGGTTGGTGAGTGACTGGGCGTACACAACTTCATCCACGGTCATTTTTTCAGGACGGGACACATCGCCATAAATAATCGGAGGGCGTACGCATCGTGTGCCATACGACTGTACCCACCCGTTTTTTGTAAAAGCGAACCCTTCCATTTTTTCACCGAAAAACTCGACCATGTCAGTTCGCTCAAATTCGCCATGTACCAGAACATCTATGCCGATGTCTTCCTGAAGTTTGACTACTTCTTTTATGCTATCTTGGATAAAGGAGTTATATTCATCGGCGGTAATACGCCCGGCGCGAAAGTCGGCTCGTGCTTTGCGTACTTCTTTGGTTTGTGGAAAACTGCCGATGGTTGTTGTCGGGAACAGGGGCAGTCCGTACAGCTTCATCTGCGTTTCATACCGTTCTTTAAAGGACGGTTCGCGCTGGGCATCGTCAAGATCAAGCATGGCGAGTTTCTGGCGGACTTCGTCGTTTTTGAAGAGATCTCTGATCGCCTGCAGGTTCTGGTCGGGAATAGGCGCATTGTTGTTGATAATATTTTTGATCTGAGTGAGCTCCGCCAGTCTCTCTTTCGCAAACGATAACAGTTTTATCACATTTGGGTTAAGATGCCCGTGCTCCGGGTCGAGTGAATAGGGCAGATGGCTTAATGGCGCGGCGTTGGATATGACAAGCCGCTCTTCGCCGACAATAGATGCCAGCTCCTTTACCAGATTTACAGCCTGCCTGATATCGGTTTTCCATGGCGCACGCCCGGAGACGACACCGGCGACAAGTATTTTATTCGAAGGGAACCCGTGTTTGCGGATATTGTTCAGGTTATCATCGTTACAGGTAAAATCGAGTCCGATAGCCGCAACAGGGAGCCGTTCCACAACGCGTTTATAGCCGCTGACCGCTTCATAATATGTCTGAACCTGTATTTTTAAGGAACTCAATCGTTCGGTGGCTATGATGTAGGCGTCAAGTAACGCTGTTTCCTGTTCATTGGTAAGATCAAGCGCCGCCGCAGGTTCGTCAAGTTGTACCCATTCAACGCCTCGGTTTTCCAGTTCTTTGAGAATCTGATTGTATACTGAGGCGGCCTGAGCGGCCATTTTTGGGAAAAGAGGGCTTTCTATTGCTTTTATGGTTTGAGGGTTACCCTGATCGTCCTTCTGAATAAGTTTGCTTAACGCTATGAAGGTGAAAGGCCCAATGATGACAGGACGCGTTTGGATGCCTGCTTTTTTCTCAACAAAATTGTATGAGTAGAGAGGCCTGTTTTTGATAATGTGAAGATCGCCTTTTAATTCAGGAACAATATAATGATAATTGGTGTCAAACCATTTTGTCATTTCGCAGGCCGGAGCGTCTTTGGTTCCGCGCGCCATAGCGAAGTACTGCTCCAGCGGGTCGGTGATTCCGGCGAACCGGTCGGGAATAATATTAAACATGGTGCTCAGGTCGAGCATTGCGTCATAGAGCGAGAAATCATTGGATGGGATGCTGTCGATCCCGGCGTTTTTGTATTCTTCAATTCTCTGGAGGTCAACAGCCTCCGCTTCACTGAACAGTTCTTCTTTGTCGTTTCCTTTCCAAAAATTTTCAATAGCTTTTTTGAGCTCTCTATTGGGGCCGATTTTAGGAAAACCAAACGCTGATGTTGAAATTTTCATTGTATCCTCCACGATAATAATGTATCTAAAGTATGCATTTTCATTGTTTTAGGTTTTTACCGGATAGAAATAAACTTTTCAGCTTTATCATATACTGAGTTTGACGTCTTTGTCTATAAATTAGTAGAGACTAATAAAAGGCAAACAGGTTCATTTATTTATGGAGTTAATCAGTAAGGGGTAGGTATGTCATTTCTTCATACAAAGGAGAATGTTGCCTTTATTTTCAGGTCTCTGAGGTCGAGGAATTACCGTTTTTATTTTTTCGGGCTGGGAATATCGTTTATCGGGTCATGGATGCACAGGATCGCCATAGCGTGGCTGGCATACCGGTTGACGAACTCGTCGCTCATTCTGGGTGTTGTTGGATTCGCAACGATGGTGCCGTCGTTTATCGTCGCTCCGTTTGCCGGAGCTCTCGCGGACTCGTGTAATCGTCATAAAATGATAATGGCAGTTCAGCTTGCGGCAGTTGCGCTGACTTCCATAATGGCGTATTTGATTTATAGCGGGATGATTACCATTACCCATATTTTGCTGATTGGTTCGGTGCTGGGGGTGGTTTTCGGCGTGGATATCCCTTTGCGCCATTCGTTTGTCATTGAAATAGTTCACGATCGTGACGATCTGCCCAATGCCATTGCCTTAAACTCGTTTCTGTTTAATGCCGCGCGTTTAATTGGTCCTGCCATAGCGGGCTGGCTCATAAAAACTAGCGGAGAGGGGATCTGTATTGTTTTTAATGGGGTCAGTTACCTGATTTTCTTTTTTGCCCTGCTGAATATCAAAGTGGATTCCAAACATTCCGCCGCACAGCGCGATTCTTTGCTGTCATATATCAGGGAAGGATTTGTGTACGCGTATCACAATATGCCGATTAGGGCTATCCTGCTTCTTTTGTCACTGGTGAGCCTTATAGCGATGCCGTATTTTGTTCTCCTGCCGATATTCGCGCGCGATATTCTGAAATCAGGGCCTGAGACGATGGGGTATCTTACAGCCGCTTCCGGTATAGGCGCATTATGCGGCGTCAGTTTTCTTGCGTCAAGGAAAAACACGTCGGGGCTGGAGCTGTCTGTCGGGTCATCCGCTGTATTGCTCAGCGCCGGGTTGATGATATTCGCGTTTTCCCGTATACTGAGTGTGTCGCTGGTTGCGATGTTTATTGTCGGGTTCGGGCTGATGGTTCATATGTCAGCCTGCAATACTGTACTGCAAACTGTGGTGGATGATGATAAACGGGGCAGAATAATGAGCTTGTACACCATGACGTTTATGGGAATGGCGCCGTTTGGCAATCTTTTAGCCGGATGGATGGCAAGTATTATTGGCGCGCCGCTCACCGTATTTTTACTGGGTTGTGTTTGCCTTGCCGGCGTTTTTGTGTACTTGAAAAAACTGCCTGAGATACGAAAGTATATTGTGCCGGTGTATGCTGAAAGAGGAATTGAGGTGTAAAACGATCGGAATATCGTCCGACGATCACTTTTGAAAGGAATCATATATGTACCGCGAAGAGTATATGAGACGAGCGATTGAGGAAGCGCGCAGGAATATCACAGACCAAACCGGAGGCCCCTTTGGAGCCTGTATTGTGCGTGACGGCAGAGTGCTGGCAGTCGCGAGGAACTCCGTTCTCGCTGAAGATGCTACCTGCCACGCGGAAATAAATGCTATTCGCCTGGCGTCAAAGGAGCTGGGCACATTCGACCTTTCCGGGTCAGTCATATATTCCACCACTGAACCATGCCCGATGTGTTTCAGCGCAATCCACTGGGCGCATATTGACGCTATTTATTACGGCACGTCTATTGAAGACGTAAAAAAGCTTGGTTTCAATGAACTATGCATTTCCAACACTGCAATGAAAGAGCTCGGCGGAGCATCCGTTGACCTGCATTATCCATTATTATATGATGAATGCATTAACATGCTGGAAGACTGGAAAAAACAGAGCGGCAACAAACTCTATTGAGCCGCATTTTGGTTTTTTCATCAAGGGTAGGCACTTCCAAACACATCATTGTTTTCTCTGAACTCTTTCCCTTTTTCGAATCCTAATATTTAAGGGAACTATAACATTCATTTCTGATTTGAGTTACAGAAACTGGAGGGAGTTATGGGAAAGAGCATCATTATTTACGGGAGCACTGCCGGGAATACTGAATTTCTTGCGTATACCATACTGCAGCACCTGAGAAATGCGAATCGGGATGTGGTTATAAAAAATGTTATTGATGTTGTCCCCGGAGAACTCCACCAATATGACGAATTGATTTTAGGATGCTCAACATGGGAAAACGGATCTATGCAGACGGATTTCGGCAGGCTGTATAAATCCATGCTTTTTATGAGTTTTGACGGGAAACGGTTCGCGTTGTTTGGAAGGGGGCGCCGTGCTTACGGGCATTTTTGCCAGGCGCTTGATACACTTGAAAACGCCTTGTCCGAGCGTGGAGCTCAGGAAATTATGCCCTCACTTAAAATTGACGGAGACGCCGCTCAGTTTGAACATGAGATCAGAGAATGGTCTCACTCAGTGGCTGACGCTCTGGCTGAGGCGCATAGATAATAATAGCGTCAGAGCTTATCAGATACCTTTTCTAGTGAGATCATTTTGTCTCTGCGTAAGTAATGGGTGTACAAGGATAAGGCGATTATCTGCGTACTGAGATTCACTGCGTTTGCCGCGACAATAATCCAGTCCCTTAAATGAAGCCCGTATAGAGTCCAAAGTGAAACACCGATGGTGAATTGAATAATAGTTCCTAAACTCACATCCTTGACGTGCTTGGTGCAGATCATCTTTATAATTTGCGGCACAAAGCCGAACATAGTTAAAATCGCCGCCAGCGACCCTATAATAGTCCAGATCATTCCGTACCCTCCGTAGAAATATTTGCTAAAGAGTATCCGTTTCCCTGATTTTTTTCCATGAAAATCATGACTGAACTGGATTTTTCTACCTTGATATCCTGTTCTAGAGGATTCCTTTATAAAAATTGTTCAAAATCGGTATAAAAAAAGTGAGAAAATTTTTGTAAAAAATGTAAAAAAATGGTTGATTGTGGGGAAAGAAGGGCATAGAATGGTGATAAATGGGGAATAGTGGTGAAATACAAGGGAGGCGCCAGTGTTTATTGGTGAGTACAGTTATTCATTGGATGACAAGGGACGAGTTGTCCTCCCGTCCGGTTTCCGCGCGGACCTCAAAGGTACCATTTATGTGGTTAAGGGGTTTGAGGGATGTTTGCGTGTGTATGATGAGCGTGAATGGAGTATTCAGCAACAGCGCTATGCCGGGTTAAGCGACCTGAATGAGAAAGCCCGAAAACTGAAGCGCCTGATTTTTTCGGGAATGAATGAGGTGGTTCCTGACAGGCAGGGGCGAATAAAAATATCGCAGGCGTTGTTGTCGTATGCGGGAATCGATCAGGAAAAGGAAGTTGTTATCGTCGGCGTGGATACTCATATAGAAATATGGGCGCGCCAGCGGTGGGAACAGTTTATAAATTCTTATGATCAGCAGATAGATGTGCTTGCGGAAGATATTGATTCAGATTTACGTGAACCGGGGAAAAAATAATGACTGATTATGAGCATATTTCTGTTATGGCAAACACAGTGGTGTCTCTGCTGTGCGCGGAGTTGCCGCATCATTCTGTTATTGTTGACGGAACGGTGGGTGGTGGCGGGCACACTTTGCGGATTGCTCCGTTTGTCGAGGATAAAGGCGGCAAAATTATTGGGATAGATGTCGATGATTACGCGCTTGAAAAAGCGCGGTTTGCTCTTGACCGGTATAAAAAAACAATTGTGTTCAGAAAAGGGAATTTTGCGGATATTAAAGAGCACTTAGCCGCATTGGATATTGCTCAGGCCAACGGTATTGTGCTTGATTTGGGTGTATCTTCTTTTCATCTTGATGACCCTGATCGCGGTTTTAGTTTTATGCAGTCCGGCCCGTTGGATATGCGTATGGATAAGAGTGCGGGGCTTACCGCGGCGGACGTTGTTAATACGTATGACGAAAGCCGGCTGTACGAGATAATCCGCAACTATGGGGAAGAGCGCTGGTCTCGCAGGATAGTGAAGTTTATTGTAGAACAGCGGAAGAAATCCCCACTTTTAACCACCGATGATCTGGTTCAGGTGATAAAAAACGCGATTCCGGCAAAATTCAGGCGGAGCCATAGTATCCATCCCGCGACACGGACGTTTCAGGCGTTGCGCATGGAAGTCAATAATGAGCTGGGCGCTCTTGAATCTCTGCTGGACGCGATACCCGATGTTCTTGCGCCGGGTGGAGTGGTTGTTATTATCAGTTTTCATTCTCTTGAAGACCGCAAGGTGAAAATGCGGTTTCGGGAATTACATAAAACTGGTGAGTTTCAGGTGTTGACTAAGAAGCCGTTAGTGCCTGATGACCTTGAAATCAGCGCCAACAGGCGTTCCAGAAGCGCTAAATTGCGCGCGCTGAAAAAACTTGTACAGGAAGACGAGGGGGAAGAGTCATGAGAAAAAAAGTTAATTTCAGTATGGTTCGGGCTCTCTCTACATTCATGGCGCTGGTGATTTTCGGCGTTGTGGTGTGTTTGTTATTTGTATGGCAGAAGAACCAGATTGTTAAGAGCGGGTATCGTATCAATAAACTGCGCGCCCGGATAGAAGAGCTGGATGAACTGATTAACAGGACGGAATTGAAAGTTGAGGCACTTAAGTCTCCGGATAAAGTCCTTGTTCATCTTAACGAGGACTTTATGTTGACGACAAGCGACCGGATAGTTCATCTTGCCAGCATCAGCAGGGATGTGTTTGATAATTCTGATGATGTTTCTTTTGATACACAGCTTGCTCAGGGCAGGCCGTCTTTATGGAAATGGTTGTTATCATTTATAAAAAGAGAAAAAAATGAACAGGCCAGTTCTTTGGTGTACTTACGGTAAGAAGGGGTAAAGCATGAGCGTTGAAAGTATTATCATGATGGGGATTTGGGCTTTTTTTGTGATGTTTGCCGGTTTATTTCTTGTCGCGATTGCGCTGGGGGTAGACCGTCAGTAAGGTAGGAAAGTGACGGGACGATGCGTTTTCGGGGAAATGTACGAATTGTTATACTGCTTTTTTGCTGTGTGATTGTATTCTGTTCACTGCTGGGGCGGTTGTATTTTCTCCAACAGTACAAGACACTCGATTTCATGCAGCTTGCCCGGTTTCAGCATCTGTCAAAAGTCCAGGAACATCCGCACCGAGGCAAAATTCTTGACCGCAACGGAAAACCGCTTGCAGTGAACCTGATAGTCGATTCAGTGTTCGCTGACCCACGTAAAGTTACCGACCCGCATCTTTGCGCGTATCATTTAAGTGAAATTCTTGGTGTTGATGAAAAAAAACTGTATGAACGTTTGACCCGGAAAAAATCGTTTGTATGGGTCAAACGCCATGTTCTTAAGGAAACCACAGAGCAAATAGCGGCACTTAAACTGGATGGTATTTTCTTTAAAGAAGAGATAACCCGTTATTATCCCAAAGAGAGCATTGCCAGTCATATACTCGGCTTTGTGGGTATCGACGGCAAAGGGCTTGAAGGGATTGAAGCGGCGTTAAACAGCGAATTGCAGGGTGAGATGGGGTGGAAAATTGTCACCAAAGACGCCAAGCGACGTGAAGTCGCTCATTATATGCCGACCTATAAGCCGGCGAAAAACGGGAATAATGTTGAATTAACTATTGATGAGGTTATTCAGTATATAGCAGAAAGCGAACTGCAAAAAGGGTTTGAAAAACATCAGCCTGAATGGGCGGGTGTGATTGTTATGCGTCCTTATACAGGTGAAATCCTGGCTATGGCAACCCGTCCGACGTATAATCCGAATTATTTCGGCGATAATCCGACGGAGAACAGGCGCAACCGTATTATCTCGGATATATTTGAACCGGGCTCCACGTTCAAAATTATATCCTGTTCCGCCGCTTTGAACGAGGGCGCTGTACGCTTTGATGATGTGTTTGATTGCGAGAACGGAGCATTCAGGGTCTTTCGTCATACATTGCATGATTCGCATCCGTATGGCTTGCTGACCGTGCCTGAGATTATTGCGGTTTCAAGCAATATCGGCACTGCGAAAATCGCTATGAATCTTGGGCAGGACAAACTGTATGAATATCTGAAGCGTTATGAGTTCGGCGACAGCCCTGATCTGGTTTTGCATGGCGAAGAGGGTGGAATTCTCAGGCCGCTCAAATCATGGTCTGGATTATCGATCGTTTGTATTCCTATGGGGCAGGAAATATCGGTATCGGCATTACAAATGGTTAAGGCTGTAAGCACTATTGCGAATGATGGTACACTGATGAAACCGTATGTGCTGAAAAAAATCACATCACCGGAAGGAGAGGTTCTTTACGAAGGCAAGCCTCAGGCGGTCAGGGAAGTGATTTCACCAAAAACAGCAAAGCAGATGAACGAAGCGTTGAAACTTGTGGTCGCGCGGGGAACCGGTTTAAACGCCGCTCTGGAAGAGTATGCTGTGGCGGGCAAAACCGGTACGGCGCAAAAAGTTGTAAACGGGCGGTATTCGCATTCAAAGTTCGTCGGTTCTTTTATTGGGTATGTTCCGGCAGACAATCCTGAAATTACAATTATGGTAGTTCTGGATGCGCCGAAAGGACAGTATTATGGAGGTACTGTCGCGGCGCCGATTTTCAAGGAAGTCGCTCGAAAGGTACTGCAGTATCTGGAAATACCTCCTGAACAAAACAATCAGACTGTTTCCACCAACCAACAGGGAAATGGGAGGATATAAGTCATGGTATCATTAGATCAGCTTTTGCAGGATGTTTCATATTCTCATATACAGGGCAACATGAACATAGTTGTTACCGGCGTTACGTCCGATTCACGGCGCGTACGGAAAAATTTCGCGTATGTGGCGGTGCATGGTGTCAGTTTTGACGGTGAGACGTTTATTAATGACGCTCTTGTGCGCGGCGCTAATCTCATTGTCAGCGAAAAGGACGAGAAAATTTTGGACGCGTGCACTGTATTGAAGGTACCGAATGCACGGTTTGCTCTGGCGCAGTTGTCATGCAATTTCTATGACAACCCGTCGCGAAAATTACAAATGGTAGGAATAACAGGGACTAACGGGAAAACAACGGTTGCGCATTTGATAGAACATATCATGCATGAGCCGGATAATCATGTCGGCATGATGGGAACGATTGAGTACCGGTTTGCCGATTACTATTACCGTGCTCAGATGACCACCCCGGACGCCCCGTTTCTGAACTACCTGTTGTCAAAAATGGTTCAGGAGAAGATTAAAACTGCGGTTATGGAAGTGTCATCGCATGCGTTGGTGCAGCGTCGTGTTGAGGCTGTGCACTTTAAAGTCGGCGTGGCCACCAACATCAGCCGTGATCATCTCGATTATCATGG
>QZJZ01000020.1 GCA_003599815.1 Candidatus Auribacter fodinae | reverse complement strand
TCATGTTATTGGTAAACAAGATGTCAAGTTCCCTGTTCAGGACGCTGATTCCTTCCTGCACGCTGGCGAATACATCCTCAATAAACTCTTCCCGTTTATGCAGTTGCTGGCTGGTAAAATACGTTTCAGTGACATCATGAATAACGCACGCCGCGCCGCTGATCGAGCTGTCCGGCCCGTACACCGGAAACGCGTTGATGGAAATATATTTTTCATTGCCGAACCTGTCTGTCATCTGGGCGGAAACCATTTCGAACCTCATTCCTGCGGCGATGATTTCGTCCCACGGGACAGATTCCGCGTTCTGAGTATGCACATCGTTGATTTTCAATACATTGTCAACAGGTTTGCCCGCCAGCTCGTTCAGCTTGTATCCAGTCAATTTTTCCGCTGTCATATTCATGCTGGAAACCATACCCTGCCTGTCAATGGATATGACCGCTTCCTGAATGGAATCGAAAATGACGCGCAGTTCCTCACAATTCTTCTCATGTTTGCGCACGGAAGACCGCATCGCCTCGCACATCTCTTCATGAGACGCAAAGTCGCCTGCCTGAATCTGCAAAAGAGAGCTAAGCGTTTCAAACAAAGATTGTTCCGCCGCCTGCCTTCGTCTGAGAGAAACAAACAGCCGCCCGGCGATCAGCGCGAGGAGAATACTCCCCATGCAAATTATTAAAGCGGAAATACTTACGAAATATAAACTATTTAAACCGGATTTTGCCGCATAAAGGGCAAGCAGTACAAGGAGAGTACCGGAAAAAACGAATACCGCTAGGGGATAAACCAGCAGATGCTTTTTCATAGTATCAATCGGGTTGCGAATCAATGTGATTTCAATATTGCATACATCAAAACTGAGAGCGATGAAAAAGTCACACAAGAATGTCATTGCTCTGCCCCGAAAGGCCTGCGGCAATCTCCTCCTCCGCATTATGCTTCACGATTAGATAGCCACGCCGCTGACGCTCCTCGTGATGACATCTTAAAAAGAAACGTAGAAACTTTTCAGCACTCTTAGTCTAGATAGTACCCTATATCCGAGAAATCAACAAGGATATTCAAAAAAAAATATGGCAGTACATGTTCTTTATCCAGAGATTACTTTTCCAGCAACCCTGCGATGGCGGCATCAAGCGCGCTGTTGCAGTCCCGCGCACGGTCAAGCATGATAAAATGCCCCGCGTTTTTTATGATCGTCACCTCGAACGATTTCATGTGCCTGCGGTTTGCTTCAGCGTCAGTGGGCCACAGATCGGCGTTTACCGCGCGAACAGGGATATCCAGCGATTCAAAGACATCCGGCGCGGTACCGTCTAAATATTTCTTCGCGTATGATTTCAAGGCGCTGATCCCGACGTGAGGCGGAGCGGAACTCATATCCGCCGCCACCCACTCAACGATTTTCGGATCTGTGGAGTCAACGAACATTTCCCTGACGAAAGAATCGGTATGCCCTCTGAAATCCGACTCAAACGGAGCGGTAAAATCAGTGTATTCTTCAGGGGTGAAACGCCGTTCTAAGTTCTGGATGGTATCAACGCCGATAATGCCGATCACCCTGTCCGGCATAAGGCGCGCCGCCTCCGCAATAACAGTGCCGCCCATGGAGTGCCCGATGAGTATAACTTTGCGCGCGCCGATCTGATCGACCACCGCTTTCACATCCTGCCCGAATGCTTCCATGGTGTAGTCGGTTCGCTCCATGCCTGAATGCCCGTGCCCGGCAAGGTCAACAGTCACTACCCTGTACCGTGTTTCGAAATACGGCACCTGATTGTTCCAGTACCTGCTGTCACAACTCCAGCCGTGCACAAATACCAGCGTGACAGGCTTATCCCCATACACGGCATACGAAATCGGCACACCGTCAAACGATTTCGCGGACTGATATTTCGGCGTTACAGGCAGTACGGCGCATCCTGACAGGCATGTTATTAATATGAGATTCATCAACAAACTTCGTATTCGCATTATGCTATTCCTTCTCAATTGATTTATTAAAAACAAAACAACTACTAATTTAACATTGCATAATACGATATAATACATTACAATTCAAAGTTTTTTCTCAATATGCATTATTATTGTTTTGTCGTTAATAATAATTACAGTTTTCCTGCGGCGATCTTGCAATAAACAAAAGATGTGTTATATATATAGTGTAAAATAAAAAAAGGAGAAGCGTCTTTGAAAATGAATCGAACACTTTTTGTTTCTGTTTTTATCACCGTATTGGTATCCGTCATGCCGGCACAAGCACTGGAAACAATTGTTCAGCCCGGCCCGGGGGAGTCGATGGACACAACTGTTGCCAACAACATACCTGACATGAACACCGGCAATGAAACAGTAATGACGGTTGGCGACTATAATGACGGAACCGGACAGTACTTGGCATACTCACTGCTCCAGTTTAATATACCGAGTTCTGTTCTGTCAGCGACAATAACGGATGTTACGCTCAGCATGGTGGGCATGCCGTTTACGTTTTTATCGTTTATGGACGAATTGTACGTGCACAGGATCACATCCTCGTGGGATCCCGCGACGGTCACATGGAATACCCGGCCAGCGTTCGAGGCGGTTCCTGAAGTGAAATGCACCCTCACGCAAACCGGTATGATCTTTTTTCTGGAAGCGGACATTACCGACCTGTTCCTGAAATGGGCAAACGGCGACTACGATAACTTCGGTATACTGATCAGCACAATCCTGCCGCAGGATCTGCCGCAGGGAGTCTACGGCAACATAGCGAATCTTCTTTCATCGGAGACAAATCAGGGAGACGCAGGCCGTCCGAAACTCGTAATCACTACGGACGGGGCAGTACCGGAACCGGCAACGGTCGTGCTTTTTGGCATGGGGTTGATCGGGATTATTCGCCGCCGGAGATAAAATCAAGGTTTTTGTGTACATCCTTTTGAAAAGGGATATAATTGAGCACGGCAGGTTGGGCGTATTGTTCAGCCTGCCCCATTCACGGCGGGGGCACATTTCCATCCGCCGCTGACATATAGAGAAGAGAGCCGTCCATTCCGGGCGGCTTTCTGCGTTTAAATTGGGGACACATCCCAATTATGCTGTTTGTGACATTTTGCGGTGGTTTTGTTTTAATATTAATTCCTTCGAACTTGACATAAGCCGGTGAATAAGCTATAATACTACTATTCTGATTATTTCCAATTATATACGGAGGCTTTACCATGAAGAATGGTGTATTGTGTTTTTGTCTCGGGATTGTGTTATGTGCCTCGTCCATAGTTCACGCTGAAAATATCACGAAGGATATTTGTATATACGGCGCAACTGTCGGCGGTATCGCCGCCGGCTATATCAGCGGCGATCGAAGGAAAAAGCTCAGTTATTGTCGAGTACAGCAACCACTTCGGCGGCATGACCACCGGCGGGTTGAGCGCTATGGATGTCGGCTCGAACCTATCTAACCACGGCGGTATTTTTCGCGAATTCACCATGCGGATCAATCAGTATTATTACGATACGTATGGCGAAGGCTCGCTCCAGTATTACCTGATCGGAAGCGGCGTTGTGTGCGAACCAAAAGTAGCGGAACAGATTCTGACTGCGTGGGTTCAGGAATACCCCTCGCTGATTACGCTGATGAAAAACCAGAAAATCACAGCGGCAGGCACATCTGCCAGCGGTTCGAAAACAAAGATCGACTCTATCACGATAGAAGATAAAAATACTGCGGCAGTAAACACCATCACCGCTTCATTTTTCATAGACGCCAGCTACGAGCAGGATCTCGGTCACCTTGCCGGAGTAGGATACACTGTCGGGCGCGAAGGGTCATCTGAACATAACGAGTGGCTTGCCGGACAGGTTAAAACTTTTCTCGGGCGCGGGCCTATTACCTGGCTGACCACCGGGGCGGCAGATTCAAAAATCATGGCGTACAACTATCGCCTTACTATCGACAAAACAGGTAACGGAGTGCCGTTCCCTGCTCCGGCAACATACGACCCTGCAGAATTCGCCACCCTCGACGCGTGGATGGCTTCAGACTCAAGCAAACATTCGGTCTGGAAAATTTTCTCTTATGTCGACCTGCCAAACGGCAAACGCGATGCGAACTGTTCTGTCTTTGCCCGGCAGGGATCAGACTGGGCGACGCACAGCTGGGATTACCCCGAAGCGACACAAGCTGAACGCGACGCTATAGCCGAAGCGCATAAAGAATACATTCTCCGTTTGATTCATCACCTGAAAAACGGGACAAATATACCGCAGGCAATAAAGGACGAAATGCCCTATTTCGAACTTCCTTCCGATGAGTTTACGTTAACGAGCAATTTTCCTCCGCAGTTATACGTGCGCGAGGGGCGCCGTATGGCTGACCCGGCGTACCTGATGACTCAGCAGGACGTCCATGAAGTCGGGCATAAACTGAAAGATGACGTGATCTGCCTTGGTACTTACATGATGGATTCGCACCTGTGCGATGTGTGGGGAAGTAACGTAACCAATGAGTACGCCGAAGGATTGTTCATTAATCCAAACTTGCAGAGGGCATATCAGGTTCCGTACAGGTGTTTGTATCCTGTGACGCATACCAACTTTTTTTCAGCATTCGGCGTGGGGGCGACACATGTGGCATTTTCATCACTGCGCATGGAACCGCAGTTTTTCCATTTTGGGCAGGCCGCCGCTGTCGCGTCAAGTATTGCTTTGGATAACAGTATAACGGATGTCAGCCTCGTGCCGTATTCATCCATAAGAACAAAACTTGAATCCGTAGCGCAGTTTATGCAGGTGCTCGAACCGCAGGATCCATACGCAAGTACGAACTGGAATCCGGCCGTCGATGAGGCAGTTACGTTCACCAACGGCATACGCCGCTCCGCCAATATCGTAAAATGGGATTTTGACGGCAACGGCATCACTGATGCTGAAAACGAAGAAGCCGTCACCATAAAGTTTCCGTCCAACAAAAAGTATCGTGTATACATCAGGGATGTCAGCGCGACTCATTGTTTCGGTTTTCTTGTGCCGGTTGGAGATAAAAGTACCGTGGAAGAAGAACTGTTGCAGGACAATACGGAAGCAACTCCGGTAGGTGTCTGGTACGACTACAAAACCCATGTGCCGTTCGTAGGCATGGGCACTAAATATGACGGTAACGGCGGAAAAGGCATACGATATTTTGAATACGACTTTACCGTTCCTGAATCAGGGTATTATGACGTCTGTTTTTCACTGCCTCAGGATTCAAGCTTGAGTTATGCCAATAATGTGCCTATTGAAATTGTCAGTTCAGGATATACTACGTTTAACACGGTTTTTAATCAGACATTAACCTCGTATTCGACCCGCCCGTTTTTCTTTGTCAACCTTGGCAAATACTTCTTTTTAGCTGGACAAACTCATTATATCCGCCTGAAAAACGACGGCACAACAGCAAACGTCATTGCGGATGCCTGCAAACTGGTACGTTCAGGCACGTGGAATAAAGGCGGTGACAGCGTATACAGCTTTGCCGATTTCACGCAAACTGCAGACACTGACAGTGACGGTATGCTTGACGGCTGGGAAATATCGTTCAACCTCAACCCCATAGCAAATGATGCCGGTGCGGATAGCGATAACGACGGAATCACCAACATGGAGGAGTATTCCCTTAACACTAATCCGAGCAATGCCGATTCGGACAACGACACCATGCTTGACGGTTGGGAAATGCTCTACGGTTTGAATCCGCTCTTTGACGCTGACGCGCAGGGCGATCTGGATAATGACGGGGTAGTTAATTCAATTGAGCACACACGCGGCATGAAGCCGGATAACACTGATTCGGATAACGATACCATGCTCGACGGCTGGGAAGTACAAAATAATCTTGATCCGATAAATAATGACTCGATCAGCGATGCTGATAACGACGGTGTAGTCAACAGCGTGGAGTATTTCCATAATACCAATCCTCACAATGCGGATACGGACGGCGACGGGTATACTGACCTTGAAGAAATAACCGGAGGAACCGATCCGAATAATCCGGCAGACCCGTTCAATCCTGATGCGGTACTGCGGGTAACAACGTTCGCGCAGTTTACTGAAGCGCAGGGTGTGTCTGTGATATTCATGGGATGGCGCAGTCAGCCGGGCAAAACGTATACGCTCTATGTTCAGACCAATATGATCGGCCCTGACTTCGTGATTCTGGAAGACAACCTCATATCGCGTGGTACACATACCTATTATGTGGATCAGGGCGGCGGACCGAATAACGTGCCGCATCCATCTGAAGAGACAGGCCCGCGTCTATATAAGATCGTGGAGAAAATTAACTAAGCGACGTTGATTCAGGCTCTATGCTTGTTTCTGCCGGAATGGTGCGGTGATACTAAATTAACTGTCCATCAATACCGGGATACCTCAATGTGTCCCCTTAATTCTGTGTGTCCCCTTAATTCTGGAGGGGCTGGGGCAATCTCCTCCTCCGAATAGCGTTACGCACATGAGATTTCCACGTCACTTCGTTCCTCGGAATGACCTAAAAGAGAAAAAGGAGGGGATTGCTTTGTCACTTCGTTCCGCGCAATGACATTTAATTATTGCCATCGCTCATCAATGCGATGCAAGGAACAGGCATACTGTTCCCTACGAAAAACTTCCACCGCCAAATCCAAACAAACGGTGTCTGACCTATATCCCTATTTTCCTATTACGGCAATTTTTCCGCTGTGAGAGGTATAACTTCCTGCGCGAACGACACCAGCCGTTCCTGAGATTCCGTGTACGGCGCCGTTTCACTGTCAGGAATCGGAGTGGACAGCCTGATCAGAGAACAACTCGATTTACGCTGTACCAGCTGGGTAACCGCCGCGAAAAACTGCTGAAGAAGATAATGTGATGAATAAAATTTGCCCGCCTTGTACCAGTACAGGTACATCCATTTGGTCTGACCGTGATTGACAATCAGCCTCTGCGCGTCGAAATCTTCTTCTACTGTTGAAGGGAAATTGATCTGAACTTTCTCAAGCACCTGACTCCCCCCGCCGCTCAAACACAGCTCAGGCGGATGCGCCACTTTACGGTTATTCTCGGAAAAAATGACACAGAGATACAAGGGTATATGATTCGGGTCTTCAGTCGTGTAACAGCGGTACAGCACATCCTCGGTTTCCAGAATATCCAGCGTCCTCTGGTCCATGACAATTTCAGTACTGCTCATGCCCGCTATAACCGCAGGAATGCTCTGAGCATACTGTTTACCGTAAAATTCAATATTATAATAGAATCCAAACCAGAGAATAATCCCGGCAAGTATAAAGAAAATAGATAGAATAACCAGTTTGACTGTTTTCATGCCGCACCTTTAGCAGATTTTTTGCCTGATAAAATTCGTTCAATTCCAAACATAATGCAGAACGCCACCACAAATACGCCCAGCCCGGACATATCGTGGAATTTGCCCGTAGCGAACGGTATACCGTACGAATTGGCGACAAAACAGAGAGCCGCAATTCGGATAATATTCGATAATATCGCGCAGGGAAACGCCATCAGGAACAAAAACGTCTTTTTCCATAATGGCAGGTCACACAGATACGCGAACAGGCTTCCGAACGCCAGCAGTGATATCAATGACCTCAGCCCACTGCATACGTCGCCCACAGTCATCACGCCCTCAGGGAGATACAATCTGCTCCCTTCCTGAACCAGCGCGAGCCCGAACAGCTCGACAAACCGGACAGCTATGCCCGTAGCGAAAAATTTCAGGTTCAGGTTGATGTTGGCTATCCACGCTTCGGGAATCGGCACCATGAAAAAAAGAAACAAGATGGGGAAAAACATGATTTTACGTATTGTCCGCCCGAAAATGTATTCCGTCAAACCGTACAGGACAACCAGCAGAGATAGCCCGCCCAGAAAATAGAAACGCCATGCCGATGCCATGAACAGCATGACAAATCCCATAATCAGGAAAACAATGGTTCCTCCGGAATACGACCACAACGCCTTTTTCAGGTCGGCACGGCGCCGCCATACCAGAAACCCGCTGATGAACGGAATCAGAAACCCGTGGCTGTAATACGTGTCGGTTTGGGTGAAGCGGTAATACATCCATTGCCAGATTGGAATATAGGCAATAATGAGTAACACGCAGATAAAAGTTAGTTTAACCAGATCATTCTTCTTCATATCCGATTACCTATCCTCATTTAAGTTTTCAATACCGTAACATACATTTTATGTGTTGACAAGTTTTTTGCGGAAGTTCAGAAAATTTAGCAAGGCGTATCTTCCGAGTGCGCATCCGATGCCTGCGGTCAGAATATCCGTGCTGTCAATGTAACGCCCTTCTATGAACACCTGAGGCAGTTCGAATATACAGCCCGCGGTTACTCCCGTGATAAATGCCTGTACACTGCCGTTGTGTTTATATATCGGCATAACCCCCAGCGGCATAAAGAGAAAAATCTGTGTCAGCAGGTCTTTTATATTCATAATGTTCATGTCGATGAAATACTGGTAAAAAGGGAGCAGGCCGCTCAGCGATACCGATTCCCTGACCTGCACCGCAAACCTGTACGGGTACAGGTATTCCGATGCAAGCATGAGCGGGTAACAGATAATCAGCAGTCGAGCCAGCGTTGCCTGCGGACGCGCTTCATCAGGATGCATATACGCCCACGCCATGCCGTGCAGAAGCCCCGCCTGTCCGGCGAGAACGGCGCTGAGGCTGGAATGCTGTGACACGACTGCTATCTTGCCCAGTTCCAGCGCAACAATACCTGCGGATATCAGCCAAAACAGCGCCATACGCGAAAGCCCGTACATCCGGCGCGAGCCGTAATCCACGAAAATAGTGAACCCGGCAATAGAGAACAACATATAATTCTGGATCGATCCTTTTACCGAGTCGGGTGTCTGGGTAAAGGTCAAACTGCGAAGGAATTCCTTGACGCCCTCTTTGAGCGTGCCGATGTCTATGGATATATCAAACGGTATAAGCGCCCAGACGCAAATAAATGTCAGAACCAGCATCATAATAATATGAATAATCGGTTTTTTTAGCTCATCCAGCAAAAAAACTTTCACTTTTACACTGAATTTTTTATCATACACTACGTATACGCATCCGCCGGCAAAGGCGCTGAGAGAATTATTGATGAGGTCAGTGACAGAACTGACGCGAATAGGGGTCAGTAACTGTAATATCTCATGGAACAGGCTGACCGCCGCGCCGGAACACAACACTATCAGCAGTTTAAGAGCGGTACTCGCAACACGGTTGATCGACCCGGCGATAAAAAAACCGAGCGGCATGAACCACGCAAGGTTGCTGACGATATCGGTCAGGGATTCACGCCTGCCGTTGCTGAAGTAGGGGATCCATCGTATGCCCTGCACCTGTTCAAGCAATGCGTGAGGCGACCAGTTGATGTTGAACGGCACCATACAGGCGTAAGTGATGAAACAAAAATAGGCGATGGTTAATCTGAAATAGATTTTTTCTTTATTGCGCATAAATTTGAAATGACGGTACCTGTTATGACAGATAATAAAATCAAAAAAAGTATAAATGGCTTGTCAGTTGATGTCGAGGATTATTTTCATGTCTCAAACTTCGAGCATATGGTCAGTTTTGACCAGTGGGAAGAATTCGAGCTTCGCGTGGAAAAAAATACGCTCCGTGTGCTTGAACTGTTCGCAAAACACAAGGCGACAGCTACGTTTTTCATACTCGGCTGGGTGGCTGAGAGACTGCCTGATCTGGTGAAGGAAATCAGTAAACAGGGGCATGAAGTGGCATCGCACGGATACCGCCATCGGCTGGTTTATAATCTTACTCCTGATGAGTTTAAATCCGATTTACTCAAGACGAACGATATTCTGTCAGGATTGACGGGCAAAAAAGTGCTGGGGTTTCGCGCTCCGAGCTATTCGATTACCGATAAAAACCTGTGGGCACTTGATGTGCTGAAAGAGTGCGGGTTTCTGTATGACAGCAGTATTTTTCCGATCCACCATCACCGGTACGGCATACCGGATTTTCCGCGATACAAAACGGAAGTCGCCCTTAAAGACGGGTCTTCGATAACAGAGTTTCCCATATCCACGTTGCGGTTGGGATCGAAGAACTTCCCGATCGGCGGCGGCGCATACGCGCGCCTTCTGCCGTGGTGGTTTTTGAAGTTCGGGTATAACCGGATAAACAAAGTAGAGCAAAAACCGTTTGTTTTCTATTTTCACCCGTGGGAAATCGATGCAAATCAGCCCCGTATGGAATGCAGTGCATTCACGCGCCTGCGTCATTACGGCGGGTTGTCCCGGTTCGCCTCTAAGCTGGACAAGATGCTCTCCGCCTTTCAGTTCACCTCCATCAAAAATTTGTAGTGGCTGGCTGTATAGAGAAAGGGCGTTTTTTAAGCAAGGATAAGGTGCAGAGTTTTCCGATGCTTCATTCAGCGAGCATATCGGACATAAAAAAAGGGGTTCACCGCACGATGAGCCCCTTTTCGTATATATGAATGCCCCTGCTATTTTCGTAATCTGCGAACCAGAACGGCAACCGCCATACCCAGCAGGCCGATGGTCATCGGCTCAGGCACAGCTACCGATAAGGTAAAATTATCGAACCCGATGCCAGCGTTGTTATCGAAAGATCCTGCCCGTCATAAATTCGGACAGAAAAAGATTGGGAGTGCTGAAAAAGATTCTAAGCTCCTCTTTTAAGATGTCATCACGAGGAGCGTTAGCGACGTGGTGATCTCAAAATGAATAGATCTGAGATTTCCACAACCCCTTTGGGGCTTCGCAATGACATTCTCTTGTGACTTTTTCATCGCTCTCAGATTATCGAAAAGAAAGAAGAAGACGATAACAATCTCCAAAGCGGGAATATCTTGACATCGGGCGTATTAAACCGTATGCTGAGTTAAGTATCTTACCTTTGGATACATCTTGA
Source organism: Candidatus Auribacter fodinae (assembly GCA_003599815.1). Classification (GTDB taxonomy): domain Bacteria; phylum Auribacterota; class Auribacteria; order Auribacterales; family Auribacteraceae; genus Auribacter; species Auribacter fodinae. The sequence continues at coordinate 7,643 of QZJZ01000020.1, read as the reverse complement.
TCTTTGATGGGGGCGATCGGTCTCGACTGGGGTACGATGGCATTGATTGCATGCAGAGGTTGTCAGGCGGCCTCTCAAAAAACCTGGCACATAATAGACGCCAAAACTAACCTTATTTCATTGGATGCTTACAGAGCAGACGTGAACGTTGCCAACAACGTGATACCGTTCTCTGGAGCAGCCATGGCGTTAGCTCCGGCTATGTAAATAGCCATGTCCGGCGTTTGACGCCTGCTAAGACACCGGGCACAGATAGCAGGATAGCCTGACCGGCGTCGCTCTACGCCGTGATGGTGAAATTTTCATAGAGCTGGCCGTACGGTGGTTTGCCGGTTTCGTGCCGTGCGGTGAGATTCTGTAAATCGGCTAAGCATGTAGTATATCATTGTTGGACTGCTCTAGGACGCGGGTTCGAATCCCGCCGCCTCCACCATAATTTTCGATCAAACCGCTCTCTGCGGGCAGATAAGTTTTCCTTGTTTTTATCCCCTCATTTGCGTTGTACATGTACGAAATTAAGTTCGAATTAGATTAAGTTATGCAAAACCATCAAGGACTCTTCTCGCGAAACTTCATATTAAAGACTGACAAATTTAAATGACAGAGAACGCTTTTTCTCTGTTTTTTCAGGACACACCTCAAAAATTTCATTTTTTATAATCACTTATTTTAAAAGAAGTTATGAAATGCGATACTTTAAAAAAGTTCGAAATAGCCATTGGAGTAGAGAATGTATCCAAACCTCTCTAAAACAGACCTATAAATCGACATAAATTACTTAATATATGCAAGATATACATAGGACTAAAAAATTTATTTAGTAAAAAAAAGGGATGCCGGTTACTCGATACCAAGAACGGAACGTTGTGTGTCCCAATCGAGCGGCAATGGTTGGACTAGTTTGCGTAACGATAAGTCGGACGGCTCTTTACCACGCAGAATAGTTCGTATAATATACGGATCAAGCAGAGCCAACTGCAACGTGCGACGGATATATGCAGGATCAACAGATAAAGTCTCGGCTAACGCAGCAATCGATTTGACCTTTCCGGATTCCAGCAGTTCCTGCCAGAGAAACGCGCGGGCAATAGCCAGAACTATCGCATCCTGTGGTTCACAGAATTGTTCAGGCTGAGATCCATCAGGGATTTGTATAATTTTTCTGCCGTTCCTATGCCTAAATTTTATGGGAATACTTATAACGACATATTTGCCTTCAAAATAGTACGTCTGACTCATATCGCCTCTTCTTCTAAAGGATTTTTCAGTTTCATATCGCTCTGCAGTTCACTGACAAAGGAGTTTAATCCATCGCGTCGGATATATATTTCAAGCCCATGCGGATAGACAATCACTTTGCCGATCAGAAGCTGCATTAAACGCGCTTGCTCTTTGGGAAAAAGCTCATTCCATATTGCCTCGAAATTTTCCAGTATCGGCCATCGATCAAGTTCTTCAACCGACATGGATTCGTACGTGCTAATCTGGATGCGGATGGCATTCAACTTTTCACGAATAAAATCGGATTCTTTTTTAAGCTGACTCAGATCGCTTTCCAATATAAAGGTTGAGTCATCAAATATATCGCCGTGCTTTTTTATTTTCGATTCACACGCCGATAGTTGTTTAGCCAGATGTTTTTCCTGATCTCGCAAATCATTCAGCATCTCAAAATGCTTTTCTTTAACGCGCAGGAATATGCGCGAAACAATTTCAGGGCTCCGAAAGATTTTCTTCAATTGATCCATGACAGGTTCTTCGATGACGCCCGCCGCAACCGATTTGATGTCGCATGAATCGTAACCATTCTTTGATGCGTGCAAACATTGATAGTACCGATACATTTTGCCATTTTTTCGAGTGAAGGTTATCCCCATCGAACTTCTGCATACCCCACATCTAAGAATACCTTTTAATAATGCCGGAGTCCGGGCACGTGTCGCAGCCGCCCTGCTTCGAGGTTGTTTATTAAATACGTCATGTGCTTTATCCCATATATCCTGTGATATTATTGCTTTATGCTCTCCCGGATACCACTTGTCTCTATGCGTAATTTGTCCAAGATAAAGGCGGTTATGCAATATGCGATATATCCGTGTTTTGCTCCATTTATGTCCACCGCGATGTTCGCCTTTTTGCGTGACCCAGGATTTGGTTACATATCCTTTTTGATTCAATTCTTTCGCAAGCATATGCGTTGATCCAAGTTGCGGAAAACGATCAAAAATGTAACGTACCAATTTTGCTTCTTTTTTATTCAGTACTAATTTTTTGGCGACACTATCTCGATCATACCCTAAAACAGGATGACCGCCAGTATGCATTCCTTTGCGTTTCATTGCCGCAAGTTTATCGCGTATGCGCTCACCAATCACCTCTCGTTCAAACTGGGCAAAACTTAAAAGGATGTTCAACGTTAATCGTCCCATGGACGACGTGGTGTTGAAAGATTGAGTCACACTCACAAACGCAACATTATATTGTTCAAACAGATCCATTAACTTGCAAAAATCAGCCAAAGATCGTGATATACGGTCAACTTTATACACAACAACACAATCGATTTCTTTTTTCTGTATATCTTTGACCAGTCGTTTTAGTGCGGGCCTGTCCATACTTCCACCCGAAAATCCGCCGTCGTCATATCGGTCATTGACAGCGAACCATCCTTCATGGCGCTGGCTAAGTATATATGATTCTGCGGATTCGCGCTGAGCATCAAGGCTGTTGAATTCCTGATCCAGCCCCTCTTCCGTAGATTTTCGGGTATAGATTGCGCATCTGATTTTAGGTTTTATCGTTGTCTGTTCCTTATACATTTTAGCACCTTATTTAGTTCGTAAGCCAAAGAACGCCGGACCGTTCCACTGACTGCCTGTAATGGTTTTGGCAACGGAAGTAAGCGATCTATACATTTTTCCGTTATATTCAAAACCGCCACGACAAACGGTCACTTCGTATCGTTTTCCTTGCCACTCGCGTATTAATCGAGTGCCCACGACCGGCAGATTTCTGTCGAATTTCTTCCGCGGAATTCCAAACTGATCACAATCTGCTTTAGTTAGTGAGTCGTTCAGTTTTTTCCTAATAGATAAGGACACACCGCCAAATTTGATTTCCTGAATGCGATAGGCAAGCCGTTTGATTAAAATAGCCCGGCTATACTCTGGAGGTTCTTTGCGGAAGAGCGTTTTCCAGCGTTCTTTCAATTGTTGGGTGGTAAGGGATTGGAGTTCTCCGATTTGTTTTACAATTGAGTCGTTCATGACACCTCCATGGGGTTATGATTTGTCTCATGAACGCTCTTGTTGGCGCAATAGTCCAGTTCTTTTTTCTCGTGTCCGAGTTTATTGTTGAATTGCTTAGTTTTATTCTTTAAAATATAACGCAGGATCCCGAGCGAAATCACCTCAGATATTTCATCCAAACGATCATTGTTTTCACTTGATATTATTTCTAAATTTGCATTCATTTAGAGTTCCTTCGGTATTTTTTATGTTTTTTTGCTTGGTATTACATACCGAAATCAAACTCAAAAATGTTTTTTTATATAGTAAATAAAACGATTAATCTAAAAAGGAATGTGTTGTGGAGAATTCAGAAAACGTAAAAAAGGAAAAAACAACACTAAATTGCATATTGGAAATGTCAGACAATATCAAAAAGCAGTTAGAAGTTTTTAAAGCACAACCCCCTTTATGTCAGATTTCTATGCCCAAATTTTTGGACACAAATCGACTTGCTGAAGATTTCACAATAACACCTAGCGCATTAGTGAAATCATGGTTAAATAAAGTTGATACAAGTAGATACCTAAACTCTGTAGAAAGAATCACAATAGAAAATGCAAAAAGAATACGGCAAATTCAAAATCTATTTTCATTTGATTTAACAAGAAACTTTATTACCGCTCCTTCTCCAATAATTCATGGAGAAATTGAATCACATCCCAAGGAGCATCAAGATAGGAGCGTAATATATCAGCAAGATGAGCATAAATTAGCTTATTTAAACACCGATGATCACAGAATGATTATCCCGGGTGAATATGGAAACGAAAATTTCTACAACACTGAATTTTCCTTTATATTTTACACTAATTTAAAAACCAAAAGTCACCTAGAGAATGATAATCTTAGACTTGACATCCTTGAATTAACTGCAGAATACAAAAATATAAAATGTTCATTAACTCCACAACTATTCGAGGTTTTGCACGCTCTGGCACTTGCAGCAATTGCAAAAAATAAATTCCTATCCCATGATAGACTATATAACTTATGGGCTGCAAAGGTTTCTTCGGAACAAATCCGCTGGACAATATATCAAATAAAAGAATCATTTAAAAAAGCTGGCCTTTCAGAACAAGATGCTAATTCACTGTTTACAAATTTTAAAGGAGAAGGCTATCGTTTAAACAAATATCCAGCTAAGATAATTATTTCATAATCAACTTTGCAGATGATACATATACATCATTGTTAATCTTATTTATCAAGAAATCCAACGTTTCCCAACACAATCCCACACTATACAACTGTACTACTTTTATATCCTCTATTTATAATTCTCCTTGGCTTTGCTAAAGGTTCACAACGCACCAAAAAGCAAAATCAAAAACTTAATTTAAAGCAAAAAGGAGTAATTATGAAAAAGTCTGAATTGACTGCCAACGAACAAACATTGATTACCCACATGCAGCAAATCAATTTCGGCAGAATCCGTGTCAGAATTCGAAATCATGAACCCGATTTACAAACTCTAGAAATTGTCCGAGAGGTTAAATTCAAAAAAGACAATGCTCCGAATCTATTATATTTAAAAACGGATTATGCGCTCAAAAAGGAGATTGTCGAATTTATTGAGCACATTCATCGACTAAATGATCAATCCATTGAAATCATTGTGCAAAAAGGAATCCCTACTAATATGAAGGTATTCTATAAAGCTTCGTAACTCATTAAGTAAATAAAGATTAATTTACGCCGGACAATAGACTGGCTACAAGGTAGAGGTCGTTGTAGGTGTTGCCATTAGGCAACCTATGACGACCTCTTTTTTTGTCCGCAACACCCCTCTTGGTAACATCCTCCAACTGGCCTCCGTACGCGGAGGTATTTATGAAACACCAAGAGGACATCCTCAAATATGCTCACCGTAATATCAGAGTAAAAGTTAGTTGCGTGATAGGAAAATATGGTTTCACCACAAGTGACAAAGAAGATCTTCAACAAGAATTAATTGTCCATTGTCTCAGACGTCTTGATAAATACGATTCCAGACGATCAGCGAAAGAGACATTCATGGACCGGATAATCATAAACAAGTTGCGACAATTGATCGAACAAAGGACCGCCCAAAAACGAGATTATAAAAAGACGGTGTCATTAGATGAATTCATCTTCCAAACCGATAAAAAAATAACGCTGATTGATATCCTTCATTTAAAAACTCTGAAAAGCACGCGCATCTCTTCCAAAGAAATATTTCTGCGAAAACTAGACCTTAAACAGTTGATTGAATCATTGCCCAAACAAGATCAACAATTCTACTTTCTCTTACAGCAGGGGTATACTGTTGCTGAAGCATCGCAAAAATTACATATCACTATTGCTAAAGCAAGGACAAAGCTAAAGAGCCTGAGAAAATTACTATTAGAACAAGGAATCGAAAAAAATATCAATCGTTGAAAAATTTTTCAACATTTTTGAGCGAGTTATCGGTAAGTAATAATAGCGAATTTAAAATAAGAAAGGAAAAGACTATGGACGTTACAGTTATCACCTATAAAGCCCCCATCAAAAACACAGATATAACAGAAAACTTGGAACTAGCAACACTTATTTGTGAAATTCTATTTGGAGAAACAACTACCACTCTTGCTACGTACTACAAACACGTTATTGAGAAAAATACTTTGGCTATATATACAAAAGACTTGATTGGAAATTACTTTGCCCGATTGGTATATGGTCTTCTAACTATTGATTTTACGCCCAATTATTTAACTCTAATAGGAAGAAACGATTATACATCTTTCCTCAATTCACTTCATAAAACAGAAGAAGTAGAGAAAAATGACTGCGAAAGATGATCTGAAAGAAGCTATCAAAAATCGCATCCCTCATCATGATGTATACGGCACGATAAAGAATCAGAAACCGTCTTCGGGAGATTGGATTTCTGGGAAATGTCCGTTTCATGATGATAACACGAATTCTTTTGCGTTCAACAAAGTAGAGCTTAACTGGCAATGTTTCGCAGGTTGTGGCAAAGGTTCTGTTTTTGATTTTATTATGAAACAGGACAACAAATCATTTTCAGAAGTTATCAACAACCTTGCGGACAAATTTAATCTTTCTAAAGAGAAAAACAGTCTTCCCCCTATTTCAGAGAACCTCATTGACCTTTGGAAAGAAAATCTTATCTCGGATAATTCAAAGCTCTCGTATCTTTTAGAACAACGTGGATTATCTTTAGAAATAATAAAGAAATATGAAATCGGATGGGATAACCAACGAAAACGTTATTCCATCCCTATTCGTGATCATACCGGTCTATTGGTAAACGTAAGGTTTTACAGCCCAGACAAAAATCCTAAAATCATTAACTATGTCAATAAACTACATCGCTACGGCTCAGTTCGATTGTATGGTGTTAATGAAATCATTGATTCTAACTGCAATGAGATCATTGTCTGCGAAGGTGAATGGGATCGGCTCATCCTGCGCCAACATGGATTCATGGCGGTAACAAGCACTAATGGATGCCAATCGTTTAAAAAAGAATGGAACCGCTACTTTCAAAATAAACATCTGATTTTTATCTTTGATTGTGATGCGCCTGGGCAAAATGCGGCTACGGAAATTATTGCTAATTCTATTGATGTGGATAAATTAAAATCGATCAAAAATGTCGTGCTTCCTTTAACGGGAGATAAAGATGATAAGGACATATCTGATTATTTTACCAAGCATAATCATAAATCTTCAGACCTTAGAGCCCTTATCAATAATACGCAATTGTTCAACGTTCAAACTAACGATGATAAACCGGCTATTAAACTGGATTCGTTTTGTGATATTTCGCAGGGAAAATATATCGATCAAAAAATTCAGGTAGAAATAACCATTCATGGTGAAACCAGTGAAACTTTCCATGCGGTCGAAGAATTTGAAGTAATGCATTGTACAAGAAAAGAAAGTGGCACATGTTGCTCCTGCAATAAACCGATTATTTTACCACGCGACTCCAGGGAATTTATTGGCTCGTGTATGTCAACCGATGTTCAGATTATCAATATGCTTCGCTCATTTTGCTGTCCTTTTAATAAAAAACCTGCTCTTAACATTACTAAGCGAACCCCAATTAAAGAATTCTTCTGTCACCAAAAAATTGATCGTTTATCCAGCTTATCGAACGCGTCAGCAGACACGTCACAGAAACACAAGGGAATACAAGCGGAATTGAGTGAACAAAAAGTATATTATCTTTCTGCAGAAGCTATTAAACCCGGCAACTATTGTGCAATAGGATACGTAAAATGAATTAGTCACGATAAAATCTGACACATGAGTAATAAAATAGGTTACTCTTTCAACGGTAAGTAATGCTACCAAACAATACTGAACCCCGAGGGGTTC
>QZJZ01000070.1 GCA_003599815.1 Candidatus Auribacter fodinae | reverse complement strand
CTGTATAATGAATTGATAAAGCAGAAAGAAGAATTGTCAAAAGAAATAGAAAAACTGCAATTGCAGTTGGATAAAAGTGTGATTCACGCTCCTTTTGACGGACTGGTCATGGAAAACCTTGCCGAGGTGGGGCAATGGGTAGCTCAAAACACACCTGTCTGTACTTTGGCTAATACTGATGAACTGTACGTAAAAGTACCGGTATCTGAAGATATCTTGAAATATTTGGTTCTGGGAGAAAACATCTCGTTAAAAATTACCGCGTTGGATATGGATCTGAACGGGCGCATTTCACGATTTGTTCCTGTCGCTGATTTAAAAAGCAAAACGGTTGGCGTAAAAATAAAAATACCGTTTTTTGAGCACGCTGTACAAAATATGTCCGCGCGTGTGAGCGTGCCTGTGAGCGAGCGTCGCAAACTGGTGATGCTAAAGCGTGCGGCATTGGTAAACATGAATAACACTGATTTCGTGTACACTATCGAAGATAATACCGCTAAATTAGTCCCTATCAGTATTGCTACGTACGAAGGTGAATACTTCGGCGTGGATCAATCGATTCTTTCTCCTGGTATCACGGTTGTTATTGATGGAAATGACCGTCTTCGTCCCGGACAGCCTGTTCAGGTAATAGAGGAGAAATAAACCGGTGGATCTGATAAAAACCTCTATTGAGAAGCCTGTCTCGGTCACCGTAGGAGTGATACTCGTTTTGTTGTTTGGTGTAATCGGCTTGATAAAACTGCCGGTTCAGTTGACTCCTGATGTGGAAAACCCTCAGATAACAGTGGAGACTATCTGGGCAGGAGCGACTCCTGACGAGATAGAAAAGGACATTATAGAGAAGCAGGAAGACGCGCTTAAAAGCGTACGCGGGCTTACCGTCCTTGAGAGTTCCAGCTACAATAGTTATGGGGAGATTATTTTAACTTTTCGTGTCGGTACCAACCTTGATGATGCGTTGCTGAGGGTATCGAATAAACTGGAGGAAGTACCGGATTACCCTGAAAACGCGGAACGCCCGATTATCAATGCATCCGGCGCTCAGGCGTCGCCTATTATCTGGATGATGCTGAAAACCAAAGAAGATAACGAACGTCCAATAACGACATACCGCACATTTTTTGAAAATGAGGTACGCCAGTTTGTTGAACGCGTGCCCGGCGTTGGTTCTCTCTTTGTTTTTGGGGGAAGTGAACAACAGCTTGAAGTGGTTGTCGATCCTGTGAAACTTGCCAAACATCAGTTGACATTCGGTGATGTGCTCGGCAGGCTTCAGAGTTCAAATGATGATGTTGCCGCAGGACTGCTGGGGCTGGAAAAGAAAAATGTCAGGGTGCGTACAAAAATTAAGTTCCGGGACGTAGATGCTCCTCTTGATGTAACGCTTTACGATGACGGGCTGCGGCGGGTTTTGGTAAGTGATGTGGCTTTCACCCGGCTTGGATATGCATATAATGATGTATCGGTTATGCAAAACGGCATGCCCGTAATAGCAATTGGTGTTCGCAATGAACAGGGAGCCAATGTCCTGAACCTGACGGAAGATGTCCGCAACGTGGTCTCTTCACTGAACAAAGGCATCCTAGCTGAGAACGGATTGTTCATCGAGTGGGTATATGATCAGGTTCCGTACATAAATACAGCGATAAATACGGTAAAAAACAATGTTATGGTCGGCGGCGTATTGGCGGTCATTGTGCTTCTTTTGTTTTTAAGATCTGTCACATCGACTATTGCCGTAGCGGTTTCTATTCCCATATCCGCGATAGGGACATTTATTTTTATGTGGCTTTTGGGGCGCAACTTTAATGTAGTCAGCCTTGCGGGGATCTCGTTTGCCGTGGGTATGCTGGTCGATAATTCGATCGTTGTTCTGGAAAACATTGACCGTCATCGTAATCTGGGAAAATCGCCCTTTGCCGCGGCGTATGACGGTACGAAAGAGGTGTGGGGTGCGGTTCTTGCGTCGACATTGACGACCATCGCCGTGTTTTTGCCGGTTATTTTTATTCAGCAGGAAGCGGGACAACTGTTTCGTGATATAGCGATTGCGATTACCTTTTCCATTCTGTTGAGTTTATTTGTGTCTGTTTCAGTCATTCCCATGATTTCCAACAAATTGTTTCATTTTTCCGAGAAAAAGTTCGGCTCTCTTTTTACCAGTATTACTGATAAAACAAAGAAGGGAAAAGAAAACTTTTGTGTACGAATTATTATGTTTTTTTCCGCAATGTCGCTCCGGAATTGCACAACACGGATATTGACGATTGTCATCCTGACTGCATTATCCTTTTTTGTGACAGTGATTTTACTTCCTAAAGCGGAGTATCTTCCGCAGGGCAACAGGAATCTGGTGCTTAACATCATGATACCGCCGCCGGGATACTCCGTAGCGAAACGCAAAGAAATCGGTGATTACATATTCAGGGAAACAGGCCCCTATTTTAAGGAAGATTACAAAGACGGTATTCCCAAAATAAGGAATATCTTTTTTGTCGCCGCTGACCGAATCATGCTTTTCGGCGGTATATCAGCGCATGATACTGAGGCGAGCGGCATGATGCCATTGTTCAGTCGTGTCATGAATTCTGTTCCCGGAATATTTGGCGTAAGCATTCAGGCGGGTATTTTTCAGAACAGAATCGGGCAGGGAAGAACTATCGACATAAATATTTCCGGCAGTACCCTGAACAGGATCATAGAAGTTGCTCAGATGTTATTCGGCGCAACAATGGGAGCAATCCCAAACGCGCAGATCCGGCCTGTTCCGTCTTTGGAAATCAGTTACCCTGAAGCCAACATTGTTCCCGACCGGGACAGGATACTGGCTAACGGTTTTTCCGAAGAAGAGCTGGGTGTTTATGTGGACATTCTTATGGACGGCAGAAAAATAGGGGAATATAAGCCGAAAGGGATGAAACAAATTGATCTTGTGTTCAGATCCGATGCGCAGGATATCCAGACTCCCGAGGATATCCTGAACAGCCTGATATCCACTAAATACGGTTCGCTCGTTCGGATGGGCGATGTGGCGGCTCTTGAGTACGATCAGGGGATGACCCAGATTTATCATCTCGAGCGGTTTCGAACTGTGAAACTGGAGGTGACGCCTCCTCCTGAACTGCCGCTGGAAGAGGCTATGAACATCATTGAAAATGGTATTATTCAAAAGATGAAGGATCAAGGAGCCTTAGCCGGAGTATCGGTACGTGTCGGCGGCAATGCGGACAAACTGACCGAAACACGGCGCGCCCTGCAATGGAATTTTGTGCTCGCTGTCATCATAACATATCTTTTGATGTCCGCGTTGTTTGAGAATTTTCTGTATCCCTTCATTATTTTGTTTTCCGTGCCTCTTGCCGCCGCAGGCGGGTTTATCGGACTACGGCTGGTTGACCAGTTTGTCGCGCCGCAATCCTTTGATGTATTGACCATGCTGGGATTTATTATTCTAATCGGCACGGTCGTCAATAATGCAATATTGATTGTGTACCAAGCTCTTAATAATGTACGGTTTGAGGGCATGAAGGGCATTGCGGCAATCACCGATTCTATCCGTACCCGTATCCGCCCGATATTCATGTCAACTATGACCAGTCTTTTTGGGCTTTTTCCTCTTGTTATTTCCACAGGTTCGGGGAGTGAACTCTATCGCGGGCTGGGCAGTGTCCTCCTTGGCGGCCTGGCGATATCTACTATTTTCACTCTCTTCATTATTCCCGCACTTCTTGCATTTTTTATTAATCTGGAAAAGCCGCGCGAAATGCACGGTTTTTAGAATTACACACTTAATATGAAAACATCATGATATATAGTTTTCCTGATGTTTTTAATCCCTTCAAAAATCAATTATTAACGATGAGATGACTGCAAATATCGCCTTCAAGCATTAAATGTATCAAAATAGCTTACAAACTATTTTTTTGCAGTAAAGTTCGTTGTCAATAATACCGATTGTTTCTGTATGGATTCAAGCCAAACTTGATAAACAAAGATTAATTTATTTATAACTTGAGATTTAACAAAGATAGAAGGGGAGTAATTATGAATTTCAAAAACTGGCGGGTAAAGACAAAGTTGCTTGTTTCTTCATTATCATTACTGATTATACCATTATTGGTACTTGGTATAATGAGCTATCAGGCATCTCAAAAAGGCATTAATGCTGAAGTGAAGGAAAAACTTGAATCGCAAATCAAGGCATACACCGAAATATCACGGAACAAAATAGCCGGACTTGATACATATCGTCAGTATTATCAGTCGTTTCTTATTGATGCCAGCAGAAATACGTTAAATATTATTTGCTATAAAGATATCGCGGCGAAGGAAGAATTAAATAAGTTTGATAAGGAAATCCACAGAAACCTTGATGAATACCTGAAGCTGTTTGAATTCGCTCAGTCATATGGCATAGAAACGAAAGGGGTAGAAGCCGTTATTGCTCAATATAAAGAGTTTGTTGACAAAATCATGAGTCAATCAGACGGGCAAGCCGATTTAAAAGCTTTTCAGACAATCACCGACCAGCTTGTAACAACAGGAACTCAGTTTGCCGAAGCCGTCGCTGAAAAACAGGTGTTTGATGAAATCCGCACAACATTGTTGTCTGTCAAAGTTGGTGAAACAGGATACATATTTGTTATGAATCCTAACGGCGATCTTTTGATACACCCGTCATTACAGGGTAAAAACGTTGGTAAACATGCCTTTATTCAGACAATGAACAGAGATAAAAAAGGGTATATTCTGTATGACTGGGAAGGCAAGGAAAAAGTAGCCGCGTTTGATCACATTCCTGAAAAAGACTGGGTCGTTGCGTCAACCGCGTATTTTGAGGATTTCAGCGGATCCGCAAAGAGCATACGCAACCTGATATTTTTCACTGTGCTGATCGCTTTTGTTGTTGGAACGCTGGTGACATTCTGGATCGCGGGAATGATTACCAAGCCGCTTGTCGCTGTTGCTAAACGCGCGGAACAAATTGCGCAGGGTGATTTAACAGGTGAAGTATTGAACGTAACTTCGCAGGATGAAATAGGCCAGTTGTCTTCAGTTTTTAATGCATTGCAAAAGAATCTGAAAGAGATGCTGAACCAGATCAAAATCGCCGGAAGGAACATAGCTTCAAGCACCAATCGAATTAATGATGTATCTAAGGAAGTCATGAAAGGCGCTGAATCCCTGGCGAGCAGTGCTCAGGAATCGAGCAGTGCGATAGAGCAAATAAGCCGTAATGTTCAGGAAGTAATGAAAAATGTTGATTCGCAGACCGCATCCGTTACAGAGACATCTTCAGCTGTTGAAGAGATGACTCGAAATATCAAAGTGGTTAGTGAAAATGTCGAGTCGCAGGCGGCCGCCATAAATGAGTCCACCGCGTCTGTTGAACAGATGGTTGCGGCAGTAAAGCAGATCGCGGAAAATGCGGCTAAAGTAAACGCAATCGCACAGGAAACAAGCCAGCAGGCGGAGCAGGGAAATGTAGCTGTGACGCAAGCTGTTAATGGTATGCGAGATATAGCAAACAGTTCATCTAAAATCAGCAACATTATAAGTGTTATTACCGGTATCGCTTCGCAGACCAATCTTCTTGCATTGAACGCGGCAATCGAAGCCGCGCGTGCCGGTGAAGCCGGCAAGGGTTTTGCCGTTGTTGCCGCTGAAGTACGCGACCTTGCGGAACAGTCCGCACAGGCGGCTAAAGAAATTACCGGGCTTATCAACGATGCTAATGATAAAGCTGAACGCGGCGTTGGTTTGATCGAGGGTGTTAATCAGGTTATTAATCTGATGACAAGTTCTATACAGGAAGTAGTTAAACTTATACGCGAAGTAAGCAACAGTACCAGCGAACAGGAAAAAGGCGCTGAAGAAATAGCCAAGGCGATGGAAACACTCAATGAGATTACTCAGGATATCCTGAACTCAATGAATGAACAGGCGCATGGCGCTGAAGAGATTTCGGCGGCGATGCAGAACCTTGCCAAAGTTTCTGAGGAAATCAGCACATCTATGGACGAGCAGTCGAACGGTACTGCAGAAGTAAACCAGGCTGTGGAAATGGTTGCTTCTATTGCGGAAGATAATAAGAACGGCGCTACTCAGTTTGTGGAATGTTCTTCAGAACTCGCAGAGCAGTCGACAAACCTTGAACATATTGTTTCCAGATTCAACGTATAGCCGAACAATATAATCAAACATTTAAGCCGGAGTTCATTTATATGGACTCCGGCATTTTTTATGCCCGCAAGGAATGATATCCAACCTAAGAACGATGAAAAATTCCTGCGTTTCTCTTTTAAGATGTGGCGGCTTTCTCATCGCTCTCAACCGTAACTTCACCATGATTAAAATAGCCCTGCCGTTGATTCTCGGCGCACTGTTTGAAAAAAATGGGTGTAGTTTTTCTATAATTAGAAGAAATAAATATAGTTCAAACGCTATATATAGAAATAAAAATTATGGAAGAGTAAATGTATTGCAAAATAATGCCGATAACCTATTGTACAAATATGAAATCTCATTGTTTACCTATGTTGTAATAAAAAACCTACAAAGCATCTAGAGGAAGGGCTGAAAATGAATTTTAAGAACTGGAGTGTGAAAACTAAGTTATTGGTGTCGTCATTGTCATTGCTGATTGTGCCTTTGTTAGTTCTTGGCGGAATGAGTTATCAGGCATCACAGAAAGGCATTAACGCGGAAGTTAAGGAAAAAATTGAGTCAGGGGTCAGGGCATATAAAGAGATGGCGGAAGATAAAATCTCAGGGCTTGATATTTATAAACAGTGTTATATCTCATATCTCATAGATGCCCGGCGGAATGCGGTTAATATTATGTGCTACAAAGGTGTTGTGACGCAGGAACAATTATATGCGTTTGAAAAGGAAGTTCATAAAAACCTTGATAAATATGTTGACCTTTTTGATTTTGCCAAAGCACATGATATCGAGACAGATGAATTCAACGCTGTTATTGCTGATTATAAGCAATATCTGGCTAAAGTTGTGAAGGATGAATATAGTGAAGATGATATGAAAGCTTTTAAAGCGGCCGGTGAGGAATTGGTAGCTCATGGAACATCATTCGCCGATTCAGTAGCGGAAAAAAAGTTATTTGAGGAAATTCGCAATATAGTCCTGAACGTTAAAGTCGGCCAGACAGGGTATATGTATGTCATGAACAGTAAGGGCGACTTGTTGATGCATCCCTCAAGCCAGGGGAAAAACATATCGAATTATGAATTTATCCAGACAATGATGAAAGATAAAAAAGGATATATCTTTTATCCATGGGAAGGCAGGGAAAAAGTTGTAGCTTTTGATTATATTCCCGAAAAAGACTGGATTATCGCGTCGGGTGCGTATAAATCTGACTTTTCAGGTTCATTGGTACATATACGCACACTTTTAATTATTACAGTTATAACAGCAATGTTTATTGGTATCCTTATAACTTTCTGGGTTGCCGGTATGATTACCAAACCGCTTGTCGCTGTGGCAAAACGAGCAGGGGAAATCGCTCAGGGTGATTTGACCGGAGAAGCATTAAACGTAACTTCTCAGGATGAGATCGGCCAGCTCTCTTCAGTGTTCAACACATTACAGGCGAACCTGAAAGAGATGCTGAACCAGATAAAAACAGCAGGGCAGAATATAGCGTCCAGTACAAGGCGGATTCATCAGGTTGCGCAGGAAGTCATGGAAGGCTCTGAATCATTGGCGAGCAGTTCTCAACAGTCAAGCAGTGCAATAGAGGAAATCAGCCGTAATGTACAGGAAGTATTGAAAAATGTCGATTCTCAAACGGCTTCAGTGACTGAAACATCTTCAGCCGTTGAGGAAATGACACGTAATATCAGAGTGGTCAGTGAGAATGTCGAGTCGCAGGCCGCCGCCATAAATGAATCCACGGCATCGATAGAGCAGATGGTTGCCGCGGTGAAACAGATCGCTGAAAATGCGGGAAAAGTCAATATTATCGCACAGGAAACAAGCGCGCAGGCAGAAGAAGGCAATGTCGCTGTAAAAGAGGCTGTACATGGGATGAGGGAGATAGCGAACAGTTCATCAAAAATCAGCAACATTATTAGTGTTATTACCGGTATCGCTTCACAGACCAACCTGCTCGCCTTGAACGCGGCGATAGAAGCCGCCAGAGCCGGCGAAGCTGGTAAAGGTTTTGCCGTTGTAGCGGCTGAAGTGCGTGACCTTGCCGAACAGTCCGCACAGGCCGCCAAAGAGATTACCGGCCTGATTAATGATGCCAACGATAAAGCTGAACGCGGAGTTGATTTAATAGAAAGCGTTGATCAGGTCATTCATAAGATGACGGATTCTATACAGGACGTAGTCAATCTGATCGGCGAAGTTAGCAACAGCACAAGCGAGCAGGAAAAGGGCGCTGAAGAAATCGCCAAAGCGATGGAAACACTCAACTCGATTACGCAGGATATCCTGAACTCAATGAATGAACAGTCGCATGGCGCTGAAGAGATTTCATCAGCGATGCAGAATCTCGCTAAAGTATCCGAAGAAATCAGCACTGCTATGGATGAACAGTCTAACGGCACTGCGGAAGTCAATCAGGCGGTGGAAATGGTTGCTTCCATCGCTGAGGATAATAAAAATGGCGCAACTCAATTCGTAGAATGCTCAACTCAGCTGGCAGAGCAGTCAACAAATCTTGAGTCAATTGTTTCGCGGTTTACGGTATAATCAGATCAAAATATAACTAACTCAGCCGGAGTTCACTCTAATGGGCTCCGGCTTTTTTTATGCCTGCCTCATTTAAACTTTTTCAGTCAGCGGTTACCTAATTGAATACTGTGTTTGTTCATGAATTGGTACAGGAGGGAACAATATGTTACTGGAATCGAAAAAAATTGAGTTGGGAACACCTGTCGTTGAATTTGCCCTCAAGGGCGTTGATGGTAAAATATATACGCCGTCCAGTTTTGCGGGAGCGTCTGCGCTGGTGGTTGTTGTTACGTGCAATCATTGTCCTTACGCGAAAGCTTCATGGCCGCTTTTGATACGGTTGCAGGCGGCTTTCAAGGAGGAAGGGGTGCAATTCGTCGCTGTCAACCCAAACGATGATGACGCCTATCCTGAAGACAGTTTTGAAAGGATGAAAGAAAACGCTAAGGCGCTTGCTCTTAATTTTCCGTATCTCCGGGATGATACTCAGTCAGTTGCCAGAAATCTGGGGGCTGTTTGCACACCGGATATATATGTATATGACAGCAGTCATAAACTATACTATCACGGCAGAATCAATGATAACTGGCAGGATCCGAACAAGGTTCGTGAACAGAACCTTAAAGATGCGATTGAACGGTTATTGAGGGGTGACGTGCCTCCGCTAAAACAGCCTCCGTCAATAGGGTGTTCTATCAAATGGAAATAGAATTTTCTTATTTTTTACTTTAAAAATATAGCCTTTATAGTATTATTTTGAGTGAAATCAATCCTATACCAGCGGGGATATATTGATTAACACTCTTTTGAAGATTTTTTTTGTAATCCTATATATTTCATTGCCATTGTGTTGCGAGGTTTATTCTGCCGATAGTGGAACCCGTGAAGACGGGAAAGATTACCTTCCTCCTGATGCGAGCCTTTCTCAAATAGTGGCTTATGCTGTGCGCAATAATCCTGCCGTTCAGTCATCGTACGCTCTTGTATTGGCGGAACATGACAAGATTGACCAAAAAAAAGCGTTGCCGGATCCTCGTGTAACATACGGATATTTTTTTGAGGAAGTGGAAACGCGTGTCGGCCCTCAGGAACACCGGTTCGGCGTACAGCAAACGTTGCCGTGGCCGGGAAAACTTTTTACGGAATATGTTCAGGCGCGGAAATCTCATGAAAAAATGGTTTTCATGCATGGGGCTGTGGTGAATGAAACTGTTTTTAAGATTAAAGAAGCCTGCTTTGAGTATTGGTATATTACTCAGCTGATTCTTATTACCGAGAATAACAAAAAACTGCTCGAGCAATTTGAAGAAGTTGCCCGCAGTAAATATTCAACAGGCTCAATCTCGCATGCCGATTATATCAACGCACAGGTTGAACTTGCGAAAATAGACAACCAGCTTATTTCCGTTCAGGATCGCAAGCCGGTGCAGGAGGCATACATTAATACGGTTCTGAATAGGGAGTACGATGAAGCGGTACCTTCTCCAGAACATTTTTTGGTCGAAACGCAGGAAATTCCGGCAGAACAGGAACTGTTGCTGATAATGAGGAAACATAATCCGTCACTCCAAGCGCTTGAACTCGACATCGAAGAAAAACAGCATGCTGTTGACAGATCCCGCCAGAATTTTATTCCTGATGTTACGCTGGGAGTAGATTATATAGCGACTGACGATGCGTTGATGCGAGGTACACGCGACAGCGGCAAGGATCCTGTCATCGGAATGGTTTCTGTTACTATTCCTCTATGGGCAAACAAGTATTCAGCGGCTGTAAATGAACATCAGAATATGTATCATAATGCGATTGAACAGCGGGCGAGTCTTGAAAATACATTGATATCAGAACTCCAGCGGGCGGTGTATCAGGCTAAAGACACTCAAAGGCGTGTCACCTTGTATAAAGATGTATTGCTCAGACAGGCTAAGGATGCGTACTCTGTTACCGAGCAGTTGTTTGCGTCAGGGAAAGCCAGTTTCCTCGATTATATCAATACGCAGAGGACATTGCTTGATCTGGAACGGGAATGTGTACGTGCGCAGGCAGACTACAATAAGTTTCTGGCGCAGATCGAGAAAATCATCGGGAAGGAAATATGGTTTCACGCATATGAATTTGAAGTGCCTGAACCAGAATAAACCGGAGTATCTATCCTGTACCCAATATAGTACGGTTTTCATACGTCAATTCAAGTTGAACAATAAATAAATGAGGAGGCAACACAATGTTCAGGTTAGTAACTGCTTTTATTATGGCAACCTTATTACTGTGTAACGCAACCTTTCTTTTTGCCGGAGACGCACAGGAAAAATGTCCTGTGATGGGCGGAGACATAAATAAGGAAATTTTCGCTGATTATAACGGTAAGCGGGTCTATTTCTGTTGTTCAGGATGTGTCGATGCGTTTAATAAAGATCCTGAAAAGTACCTGAAAGTACTTGAAGAACAGGGCGTTGAACCTGCTGATTCACCAAAAGCAGAGTAGCGGTCTATGCAGGTGAAAACGATACTTGCCGCCATCGTATTATGCGTTGTTTTTTATTGTGCCGGTGTGGTAACTCATGTGATGCTGGCTGATAAAAAAAACGGTAAATCCACTGAGCATATTTCTCATAATCAGGAGCAGGATGCTACTGTCTGGACGTGCTCCATGCATCCTCAGATACAGCAGTCGTCACCGGGACAGTGCCCCATATGCGGTATGGATTTAATTCCCCTGAAAACCAATACTGATTCCAGCCAACGAGGCAAGCCGGTTCTTGAACTGTCTGATTATGCCATGAAATTGGCTGATGTTCAGACAGCGAGTGTTAAAAAAAAGTATGTCTCCACGCAGGTTAGGATGGTCGGTAAAGTCGCGTTTGCCGAAACAAACATCGCCTATATTACGTCACGTATTGCGGGCAGAATAGACCGTTTATATGTTGATTATACCGGGATCCCGGTTAAAAAAGGGGATCATCTTGTCTCAATATACAGTCCTGATTTATATGCCGCACAGCAGGAGTTGATACAATCCTTATCCGCGGATACTAGAACTCTCGATGCCGTACGCGAAAAATTGCGGCTGTGGGGATTGCAGGACAGCCAGATCGCTGAAATCGAAAACCGGAAATCGCCATCGGATCATATCACCATCTACGCCCCGATCAATGGAATCGTTATTCATAAGGAAGTGGTGGAGGGCATGTATGTTGATACCGGCACGAAAATATACACGATTGCGGATTTGAATGTCGTCTGGGTCAAAATGGATGCTTATGAAAACGATGTGCAGTTGGTCAGGTATGGGCAACCCGTTGAATTTACTACTGAAGCGTATCCGGGTAAAACGTTTCAGGGAACAATAAGTTTTATAGACCCTGTTCTTGACACAGCAACACGGACTGTTAAAGTCAGGGTGAATGTGGAAAATAGTGACGGATTATTAAAGCCCGGCATGTTTGTCAATGCGGTCGTCAACGTCACTGTCGGTAAGGATGGAATTGTCATTGACGAAGCCCTTGCCGGAAAATGGATTAGCCCCATGCATCCTGAAATAGTGAAGAATCAACCCGGTGAATGTGATGTCTGTGGTATGCCGCTTGTTCGTGCGGAAACACTTGGGTACGGCAATAGCCAGTCAATAGAACCCCCGTTGGTTATACCAGCCTCAGCGCCGCTTATAACAGGGAAACGGGCTGTGATATATAAGGCTGACCCTGATAAAAAAGGGACGTTTTCCGGTGTGGAAATACAGCTCGGCATGCGTGCCGGAGATTATTATATCGTTTTGTCCGGGTTACGTGAAGGCGATCGTGTCGTGACAAACGGGAATTTTAAAATTGACAGCGCGATACAGATACAGGCAAAACCAAGCATGATGAACCCGATGGATCAGTATATGCAGTCCGGTGACGGCTCGAAGCAAAGCGTGCAATCGTCATCGTTTGATATCCCTGATGCTTTCCGTGAGTCGCTGTTGCCGTTGTTCAAGGCGTATTTTGCCCTGCATCATGCATTAAGCAGAGATTCTATGGAAGGCGCCTTAACATCGTCACAGGATATATTAAACGCGCTTGATTCGGTCGATTATTCAGGGTTATCCCCTGATCCGCACTCTCGCTGGGAAAAGGAAACAGGAGAACTGCGAGCGATTGTATCCAAAAGCATATCCTCAGCTACAATAATAGAGATGAGGGAATATTTTCATCAGGCATCGGAAATAGTAATTCAGTGCGCGCGTTTGTTTGGTGTTCCTCAGTCATTCAAGCTCTACCTGTTTCATTGCCCGATGGCGTTTAACGATACAGGCGCGGCATGGATACAGGATACACCGGATGTTGAGAACCCGTATTTCGGATCGGCGATGTTTTCATGCGGAATGCAGACAGAAGTCATTGACCACAAGTAAACCCAGGATTTCATGAACAAGATTATCCGATTTTTTCTTGAGAATAAAATTATTGTTTTTTTGCTGACCCTCTTTTGCATAGGGTGGGGTATCATGGCGGCGCCGTTCGACTGGGACATTGCCTTCCTGCCTCGCGATCCTGTCCCTGTTGACGCAATACCTGACATCGGGGAGAATCAGCAGATCGTCTTTACGCAGTGGCCCGGACGTTCTCCGCGTGACGTGGAAGATCAGGTCACGTATCCGCTTACTGTTTTACTTCTCGGCATACCTCAGGTTAAAACAATACGCAGTTTTTCAATGATGGGGTTCTCCTCAATATATATCATTTTTAAAGAAAACGCTGATTTTTACTGGGCTCGATCGAGAATTGTGGAAAAGCTGAACAGCTTGCCGCCCGATGCCTTGCCTGAAGGTGTCAGCCCGGTAATCGGGCCTGATGCTACCTCATTGGGACAAATATTCTGGTACACGCTTGAAGGGCTGGATAATGAAGGCAACCCGACCGGCGGATGGGACTTGAACGAACTGCGGACTGTACAGGACTGGTATGTGAAATACGCCTTATTGTCTGTTGAAGGAGTGAGCGAGACAGCGTCTATCGGCGGATTTGTGCAGGAATATCAGATTGATGTGGATCCGAATGCGATGCGGGCGCATTCCATCACCATATCCGATATTTTCAAAGCGGTTCGCAAATCCAATCTTGATGTCGGCGCGCGAACCATTGAGGTGAACAAGGTTGAATATGTTATTCGCGGTACGGGATTTATCAGATCCATAGACGATATACGTAACACAGTTGTTAAGGTAAACGATAATGTACCCTTATTGATAAAAAATGTCGCGAACGTATCGCTCGGCCCTGCGCTCAGGCGGGGCGTTTTGGATAAAGAGGGGAGTGAAGTTGTTGGAGGTGTTGTTGTTGCCCGGTACGGTGAAAATCCCCTTGAGGTTATTAATAGTGTTAAGCGCAAAATAGCGGAAATTGAGCCGGGTTTACCCCGAAGAACACTTCCTGACGGCACTGAAAGCAAGGTATCTATCGTACCGTTTTATGACAGGACAGAACTGATTCATGAGACATTAAATACACTGCATGATGCTTTGTTTCAGGAAATCATGATTACGATTATCGTCATACTCATTATGATCGGGCATATGCAGAGCGCGGCTCTTATTTCTGGACTGTTGCCGTTAGCGGTACTGATATGTTTTATCGTGATGAAAAATACTGGTGTTGACGCAAATATTGTTGCGTTGTCTGGTATCGCTATCGCCATAGGCACGATGGTGGATATCGGCATCATACTCTGTGAGAATATTGTCAAGCATCTTGAGGCCGCCTCTCCTGAAAAAAGTAGACTTGAGGTAGTGTACGACGCCACAAAAGAAGTAGCGTCAGCAGTATTTACTTCCGTTGCTACAACTGTTATAGGCTTTTTGCCGGTGTTTACTATGCACGGCCCTGAAGGAAAATTATTTAAGCCGCTCGCGTATACAAAGTCATTCGCGTTAGCATCTTCTTTAGGGGTGGCTTTGGTAATTATTCCGCCTGCCGCTCATATTTTGTTTGGAGGAAACATTCGTTCGGATAAAGTTCGGACATTTTTATACTCTCTCCTGCTTGGGTGCGGGTTTATTCTCTGGGTGTGGTGGATTTGGTGGGTTGGATGCATCATCTCTTCCCTTGCGTTGTACTCACTGATAACTCATTCTGTTTCAGATAAATGGAAAAAACGGATCATGAATCTGGCTAATACCGCCGCTGTTGTCTGCGTGTTATGGCGGCTTTCCTCTGCGTGGATGCCGCTCGGTCCGGAGAAGGGCAATCTGATTAATATGCTTTTTATAGGGGTGATTGTCGGTTCGGTCTTGTTCATGTTTTATCTTTTTAAACAATTTTATTCAAACATGTTGCGGTGGTGTCTGAGTCATAAAATGATATTTCTCAGTATTCCGTTGTTTTTCCTTTTTATTGGAATGCTTATATGGCTTGGTTTTCCAAAAGTTTTCGGATGGTTGCCCAATGCAATAAAAACCGTGCCTGTGATATCACGTGTCGCACATGCGTTTCCCGGTTTGGGAAAAGAATTTATGCCTCCGCTGGACGAAGGATCTTTCCTGTTTATGCCGACCACCATGCCGCATGCGTCTATCGGCGAGGCGGCGGACGTACTGCATAAGCAGGATGTCAACATTACCGCCCTGCCGGAAATTCGTTCCGCAGTTGGTAAATTGGGGCGTGTTGAATCGCCCCTTGATCCCGCCCCGATTTCAATGATTGAAACGGTAATTACGTACTATTCCGAATATGTAGTTGATGAGAAAGGGCGTTTGCAAACGTTTAAATATGATCCTGAAAAGATAGACTTTTTCAGGACAGCCGACGGTACAATCGTGAATGCTCCGGACGGGAAACCGTACAGAGTGCGCGGCTCGTTTGAGAGGGACAAACACAATCAGCTTATTCCTGACCCAAGCGGGCATCCGTTCAGAATGTGGCGTCCTGCTCTTGATCCGTCGATCAATGATGGCAGGGAGCATTGGAAAGGGATAACCTCTCCTGATGATATCTGGGATCAGATTATTTCTACGGCTGAGATTCCCGGGACAACGTCAGCGCCCCGGTTACAGCCGATAGCCGCCCGGCTTGTTATGCTGCAGAGCGGTATGCGAGCGCCGATGGGAATAAAAATCAAAGGCCCGGATTTGCTGTCATTGGAGGAGACAGGGATCAGTATAGAGTCGTTCCTGAAGGAAGTTCCTTCAATAGAAGCTCCGACGGTTTATGCCGACCGGATTGTCGGTAAACCGTATCTGGAAATAGACATAGACCGCGCCGCGATAGCCCGGTTCGGCATAAATGTTCAGGATGTTCAGGATGTTATAGAGGTTGCGATAGGCGGTAAACCGATAACAGCCACTGTTGAGGGGCGTGAGCGGTATGTAGTCAGAATCAGGTATCTGCGGGAGCTTCGCGATTCAATTGAATCATTGGGCAGTATCCTGATTCCCGGGCATGGCGGCGTACAGGTACCTCTGGCACAGCTTGCTGATATTCAATATGTAAGAGGTCCGCAGGCAATAAAAAGCGAAGATACGTTTCTGGTTACATATGTTATTTTTGATAAAAAGAGCGGCTTTGCGGAAGTGGATGTTGTGGAACAGGCACGTGATTATCTTCAGCGAAAGATCAGGAGCGGAGAGCTGGTTATTCCGCCGGGAGTCAGTTTCGTTTTTGCCGGAAGTTATGAAAATCAGGTCAGGTCTGAGAAAACGTTGCGCATTGTATTGCCGCTGGCTTTATTTATTATATTTATGATTCTATATCTTCATTTCAGGTCTACATCGCTCTCTCTGCTGGTATTTTCCGGAATACTTGTTGCGTGGGCGGGAGGGTTTATGCTGATATGGCTGTACGGTCAGCAATGGTTTATGGATTTCAGCATGTTTGGTGTGAACATGCGGGAATTGTTTCATATGCATCCGATTAACCTGAGTGTTGCTGTGTGGGTCGGTTTTTTGGCGTTATTTGGTATTGCATCAGATGATGGTGTCGTGATGGCAACATATCTTCAGCAATCCTTTGACGAGAATCCGTGTGACTCCATCCCTGCAATACGCGAAGCGGTTGTTCAGGCAGGTGAAAAGCGTGTGCGCCCGTGTCTTATGACTACTGCAACTACCATTCTTGCTTTAATTCCTGTACTGACTTCGACAGGGAAAGGTTCTGATATAATGGTGCCGATGGCTATTCCTTCTTTCGGAGGCATGGTGATAGAAGTTATTACTATGCTTGTTGTTCCTGTCTTATATTCCTCTATCAGGGAGTATGCCTGCAAACTGAATCGCATCAGTTAGCTGTTTTGTATCTTACACCCGGTAAAAATGATCTTTTGTTAAGTCTGTGGTACCAAATATGTACCTGATATATATAGAGGAGGACTTGAAATTAGCTCGCCAAAAAAACTAGTGTTCAGGGGATTACCAATCAGTAGCGGGATAGCCCATGCGGCAGTATGTCTGTATGATCAGAAAAAACATAATATACCTGCGATGCAGATCATAACGCCCCATGATATTGAGCGTGAAAAAGACCGGCTCGCTTCAGCTCAGCGACAAGTTGTAGAGCGTCTTGAACATTTGAGGGAGGACATGATCAACAGGCTTGGAAGAGCTGAAGCGGAGATTTTTAGAGCGCAAATCATGATTATTGAAGATCCTTTTATGTATAACCAGCTTCATGAAGAGATTGAACTCAGTAAAGTGAGCGCTGAAACAGCGGTTGTTACTGTTCTTGATCGCATAGAATCAAGATTTTTACAGATTGAACAGGAAGAATTCAAGGAGCGTGCGTCGGATTTCAGCGATATAAAACGTCGTTTCCTTAATGCGTTGGGCTCCTTAAACCCGAATTTGCAATGCGATGCCCAAGGGCTGTGTCAGAAAGGAAGGAACCGGATTGTTGTTGCCGAGTCGCTTGCGCCAGGACTCGTGCTTGAACTGCATGAGCAGAATGCGAGAGGTTTTCTATGTGCCCGCGGAGGGATGACGTCTCATGCGGCTATTATTGCCCGGTCACTGGGTATTCCGGTTGTGAGCGGGATACATAATATCCACAATATTGTCAGGTGCGGAGCTGAAGTCCTTATTAACGGTTCTACCGGTGAAGTGGTAATATACCCTGATGAGCAGGATATCAATATCCATGTGGCTGAACGGCCATCGCAGGTTATCGTGGATCCGCTGATGCACGTCGACGTCATGGCGAATATCCGGTTCTCGACGGATGTACAGCAGGTGATTCGAATGAAAGCCAAGGGGATAGGTTTGTACCGAACCGAATTTGAGTTTATTCGTGCGGGAAGGACACTTGACGAAGCGGAACAATATGAACGGTACAGACGGGTTATGGAATTGATGAGCGACTCGACAGTATATTTCAGGCTTCTGGATATTGGAGGCGACAAAACATATGCGTTTCTTGATATGCCCAAAGAAGACAATCCGCACCTCGGATGCCGCGGCGCGCGCTTTTTGCTCTATCATCCTGAACTGCTTAGAATTCAGGCACGCGCTCTTGCCGCAGTGTCTCGCTTCGGTAAAGTGTATGTATTGTATCCCATGATTGTCAGTGTTGATCAGTTTATAGCGCTGAAAAGGATTTTTGAGGATTCCATCAAGGATATAGATATAGGAATAATTTATCATGGCGTAATGTTTGAAGTTCCCTCTGCCTGTTTGCAGGCAGAAGAACTGATGGAAATATCTGATTTTGCCAGTATTGGAACAAATGATTTAATCCAGTTTCTTTTTGCCGTTGATCGTAACAACGAACTGGTTTCCGACGATTATGATCTGGAGAATCCTGTATTTTGGGATTTAATCAGTCGAGTCACTCTTGCCGCAAAAAAAGTAGATAAACCGATATCTATTTGCGGCGAGCTTGCCGGAGATGCGCGGTATATCGAGAAGTTGTTGAAGATCGGGCTTAAAAGGTTCAGTGTGAATCCCCGTCTTATCCCTGATGTACGACGCTCAATTTTATCTGCCTTAAATGAGAAAATGATTCAGGAATAACACATCTCCCCGTGATGAATTTCCGTTTGACATCACGATAATGTACATAGTATTATTCAATGACCTGAATGTCTTTGTAATGGAATGCAATAAGGCTCTGATACCATCTTTTTGTCAGGAAAACGACCTTTCCTTTTTACGTAACTGGAAGTTTCAAACGGTATTCAGGAACAAACTTATCCGGATGACAATAATTTTCTGAAATTTTAGTGATAAACCAACATACAAAGGAGATGCCATGAAACAGTATCGCTGTATTTTATGTGGATGGATTTATGATCCTGCGGAACACAATAACGTTGATTTTAATGATTTGCCTGAGGATTTTGTATGTCCTGAATGCGGAGCGGGCAAAGAAGATTTTGAAGAAGTGTGATAGATTCAGTATTTTTGCACAAAAAGTTTGTTTTCCCGATATTCGTGAAATCGGGAAATAATACCTAATCGAGTATCATGAAAGGCAGATATCATGTTTAAAATGATAGAAGTTGTCGGTGTGTCTTCGCAAAGCATGTCGGCGGCGATAAAAAAAGCGGTGGAAACGATCCATAAGTCTGAGGGAAAAGTTGCGTGGTTTGAGGTAGTTGAACAGCGCGGCGCAATGCATAATAATCAGATACAGTTTCAGGCAAAAATAAAAGCTGGTGTATCAGTATCGGCATGTACATCATCATCTTGCTGTTCAATGGAATCAAAATCAGCGGAAGAAAAAATATGCCCTACCTGTAACGAACCTGTAAATGCTGGCGGGCATATGTGCAGTCCTAAAGCGCTGGACGGTGAAACATGCGACTGGTGCGGCGTGCAGATAGCTGATGAACGGCATCTGTG
>QZJZ01000084.1 GCA_003599815.1 Candidatus Auribacter fodinae | reverse complement strand
ATAAACGGGAAGAGTTTATTGAGGATGTATTCGCCAGCGTGCAGGAAGGAATCAGCGTCCTGAACAGGGAACTTGACATCTTGTTTACCAATAACATGATGAAACGATGGTATCCCGAAACACTGCCGCATGAAGGCAAAAAATGTTATCTCTGTTATCACAATGCCGATGAGCCCTGCCGCAATTGCCCGTCTATACGCTGTATCAAGACAGGACGAACTGAAAGCAGTATCGTGCCCGGTCTCCCGGGAAGTACGGAAACGTGGTTTGAGCTGTTCTCCTATCCGGTCAAAGACCGTCAGACCGGACACATCACCGGAGTCGTCGAGTTTGTCAGGAACATCACCGACCGGGTGAAACAACAGCGTGAACGGGAAAACATGATCAAAATGCTGACCATCCAGAACGAGGATCTGGAAAATATCGTGTACCTCAGCCACCATACTATCCGCGCGCCGCTGGTGACCATTGAAGGGTTTACCCGGATTATCAGGCAGTCGCTGAACGAAATATGCGAAAGCACAGAACAATCAGGACTTCAGGACGAGGATAAACAGTTGTCCGCCGCCCTGAACGAAAATATACCGTTTATGCTGGGGCGTATTAACAACGCCTGCCTCACTATTGGAGGTTTGCTTGACGGTATACGGACACTGGTGGCACTGCGTTCCGTAGCCCTGAACATCACTCCCGTTGACATGCACGAAGTCATCACTGAGATTATCAAAGACAAACAGGAGCTTATACGGCAGTGTTCTGCTGAAATAGAAGTGAAGCCCCTCTGCACGTGCAAGGCGGATAAACAGCTTGCCGCTCAGGCGCTGTCGCATATTATTGACAACGCGCTTCTGTTTCGCAAATGTGATGCGAAGCCCGTCATAACGGTTTCATGTGAATCATCAGACCACACTGCTGTTTTGTGTATTGAGGATAACGGCATCGGGTTTGACCAGTCGTATGCGGACAAAGTCTTCAGCGTATTCTACAAACTGGATCAGGACAGCCCCGGGCGAGGGCTCGGTTTAACCATTGCCAAACGAATCGTATACCTGCTTAACGGCACAATCAGGGTCGAGTCTAAAAAAGGAACAGGAAGCCGTTTTTTTATTTCTCTCCCGATGCCCTGAGCAGATGCTTCTTAGGTTCCTTGGCTATGTAAACCAGTTCACTGAACCATGTGCGGGCTTCGGATACGCATGACTTGTCAAGCAGGCCGTGTATTTCCGTGGCTTTGTACTGGACGTCCAGTATTTTGGTTTACCACCACCAACGATGCCTTGCGCGCCATCTTGCATACCAACTTAGGTATTTTGCGCGCCATTTTTGGTACCAAGAGGTATAGTTGTCTGTGGTGACGTCTTCTTCTGCCGGTTCAGTCGTTTCTTCAGTCGCTTGTGCAACAGCCGATTCTTCGGTCGCACTCTCAACCGCTTGTTCATCCGCATTTGCCGCCGCTGGCGTTGCTGGCGTTGCTGGCGTTGCTGGCGTTGCTGGCGTTGCTTCAGTTGCTTCAGTTGCTTCAGTTGCTTCAGGCGTATCGGCTATGTTCGGATCAAGCGCTTCTCTGCTCAACCATTCGAGCAGTTCTTCAAGCTCTTCGGTATCTTTTTTCTGCGCTTTCAGCTTACTTATTTTCTTCTCTATTTTTTCGAAGCGTTCTCCCATCGCCTTAACATTTTGCGGCTGAGGAAGTGTATACACTTCAACTTCCATATCTTTTTTCAGAAGCATTTCCTGTCTGCCCGCGCTGATAAATTGTTCGCCCTGTTTGTAGAGTCCTCTCAGCGGGACAACAGCGACCGCTCCGTCAGTAACTTTTATGTCGGTTAACGGATAATCGTTGATACTCCCTACGGTAACAACAAATTTTGTACCGCGTACACCAGCGACTACCGATGGAGTTACGATTTCCAGCTTTGTGCCGGGCGTTGCGTTTACCGTGACAGTTCCTGACTCACCGTCCGGCACGCGCAGTACGGAGTAGAGCACGCCGTTCGCCAGACGCAATGACTGCACCACCATAACCTGAACGCCGTCTGTCTCAACGGTAGTTTTATCTTCAAGTGTCAATGTACCTGACGTAAATGACCCGGGCATTATGACTTCATCATTTGATATAACTTCCGCATTGGCAAAATTTTTCGCGTTCTGCAATGAGAAGATGTTGGTAGATGTCGTATTATTACGATGGCGTGGACAGCCGATCACATATTTGAACGCAGACATGTCTTCGCCGCGGTACACATAAAACTGGCTGTAGCTGTCCTGCTCCTCGTAGCGGTCTTCCGGGCAGATGAAAACCAGCGGGTTTGATATATAGGTTTTCAACTGACTGCACAGTGAATCCGCAGGAAACCCCTGCGGGTAGTCGCGGTAATCGTTATAATATGTGGTCATGGCGAACGATATCTGCCTGAGGTTGTTCGTGCAGATAGCTGTCTTCGCTCTCTGCCGCACGCCGTTGGCGGTCGTTATGATAATGCTCATAACGACAAAGAGGCTGGTTAGGCAGACTATAATTTCGAGTAATGTAAAACCCTGCTGTCTTGAACTTTTCATCGTAACACCCATCTCCGGTTGTGGGTTACAGTTTTATTCACTATTATTATTAAATCGGAAGACGGGGGCGTAAAATTTAGCGAAAAAAACAGAAAGTTACGTATAGGCTGAACGCTGGCGGTGTGTGTATAATTTAAATTGGGGACACATCCCAATTTTTCATCCCAATTTAAGTGTGCTGTTCCATATCGATCCAAGCCGGAAACGGAAAAATACGATTGCTCTCCACCCTCAAGCTGTTGATAGCTGTCTGTTATCGCTAATTACTGTGTGACAGAGATTTATGCCCGCTCGTGATCCATGATCGCGCCGCCGACGATAGATGCCCCGCCGTCAACGAACAGGGTTTGCCCGGTGATCTTTTTGGAGTATTCGCCGAGCAGGTATACCACCGCGTCGGCAACTGCCTGACGGTCTTCGTTTGCGTCCCACGGAATAGGGCTGATCAAATTCCATGTTTCGGACAGATGCCCGAACCCCGGAATCTTGCTGGCGGCTTTGGTTACCAGAGGGCCGGCGGATACGGCGTTTACCCGGATATAATCCTTGCCGTGGCGCCGGGCCAGCCCGCGTACCAGCGCTTCAAGAGCGGCTTTGTTCACGGACATCCAGTTATAATACGCGTACGCGTGGCGGGAATCAAATGTCAGGGTAACCACTGATCCGCCGTTGGGCATCTTCGGGTACGCATAGCGCACAACAGACCCCAGCGACGCACAGCTGATGTGAAACCCCAGTTTGATATCGTCAACCGCATCTGTATGAAACTCATCGCCAAGGCAGGTCTTCGGGTTGCAATAGGCGATGGAATGCACTATGCCGTCCAGCGTGCCGATATTGGCGAAAAGGTTCTTTAAATCGTCCTCGATAGTTACGTCGCAGAACTCTACCCTGATTTTTCGGCGTTCTTCTTCCGGTAAATCCTTCAGGCTCGGGTCCAGCAGTAACCGTTTGAAACGCTCGTTCTGCGCCGTATAAATAACAGTGCCGCCCCACTTCTGAATCGTTTTGCCGATGGAGTAGGCGATCGATTCAGTGTCGAGCAGGCCCATCACCAGATATGTCCCGTTCTGTTTAATCATGGTTGTCTATCCTCCTCTGTCCGGCTGGTAGAAAGTTTTTCATTAGTCATTGTTTAAATGTTAGTCTTCCCTTAAAAAAATGTCAAGCGAATATATCCTTTCTGAAGTTGACTCAGGCGTGAAACGGTTACAACATATTTTTTGTGAAACAGTTCGGTAAAACGCAATCTAATTAAGTGAGTTTATAATAATGGGAGGATAAACAGCAATGACAACTCATACAAGCATAAATTACGCGGCGCGCAAATGCGTGCCCTGCGAAGGTGGTGTAAAACCAATGTCCGATGCGGAAATAGCCGAAAAACTGGAAGATTTTGCCGGGTGGCGCTACATAAACGGCGCCATAGAAAAGGAGTTTACCTTTAAAGATTACTACCAGACAATTGCGTTTGTCAACGCCGTGGCGTGGTTTACTCATATTGAAAACCATCATCCTGAACTGGTGGCTGGTTATAAAACCTGTACCGTACGGTATAGCACTCACGCTATCAAGGGTGTTTCGGATAACGATTTTATCTGCGCGGCTAAGGTCAATGCTCTGGTACGTGCGCTGTAGATACCGGGCGCAAAATTTTATTGCATGCGCAAAGAAATTTTGCGTTAGGTGTAACTTGTTTGTATCAAGTAAATAACAAAATATAATAAACGGCTGGTGAAATGATAGTTATATTTATTGCGGTAAATGGGATTCTTTTAGCATAGTGGGTGAAGATGTTTTTTTATTTGTAATTATCTGGTATTAGGTAAAATAAGACGATAAGTGTGCAAATTTTTCCTATCTGGCATGCCTCCTGCTAAAATATTTGCCGGGTGTGGGATTTCTATACAAGGAGGATTTATGGTAAATTATTACGAGGTTCTTCAGATTGATCCGAAAGCTGACGGGGCAGTTGTGCGTGCCGCGTACAGGACACTGATGAAGGATCTGGGCAGGCATCCTGATCACGGAGGGGACTCCAAAGAAGCGCAGTTGCTGAACGAGGCGTACGAGCACCTGATGGATCCGGTCAAGCGGAGCATGGTCGATAAACGCCTGCGGTTCTGGAAAAAAGCCGACGCGTACCGTGACAGCGCGGGGTTTCTGGCACGGTGCATGAAATGCGATACCCTGAACCGGGTCGAGTACCAGATGATGGAACGGTGCGACACGGTGCGGTGCGGAAACTGCGCCGCGCTCCTGCCTGTGGGAAAACACGCGCCGCGCCGTCATGACCCTGATCCGGTGGTTGACCGCCTTGCCGCCCGGCTTCAGGATAATGACTGGAAACTCAGTTCGTTATCAGACGACTATTTCGACTGTGTCATAGAAAACAAATTTTTCCTGAAAAATTATCTATTTGTGAAACGTATGCATCATATGACTCCTGCTCACGCGAAGGAAGTCGCTGAACAGTGCGTAAAACAGAGCTCGTCTTCGATTTCTCTGACCGGGCGGTATTTTGTCATACTCGCTGACCGTATTGACTTTATCTCGTACTCGATAGAAACCTTCAAGGATGCCATGGAACGGATGAAAGGGTTGTCGTCCGGCGTGATTATCCCGGTTGATCTAAGCCGCAAACAAGTTTTTTTATCACATGTTAATTTAAACCATCATCCTGCCGATATATTTAACCTG
Organism: Candidatus Auribacter fodinae; assembly: GCA_003599815.1. Taxonomy (GTDB): domain Bacteria; phylum Auribacterota; class Auribacteria; order Auribacterales; family Auribacteraceae; genus Auribacter; species Auribacter fodinae. The sequence goes on along the minus strand of QZJZ01000084.1, from coordinate 14,312 downwards.
AGGAGCTATTTATTTTCCTGATAAGGTAAAATACATGAGGCAGTTGCGTACATGAGAAAAATTACGATCGACAAAGCGGCCGAGGGGATGGTTCTGGCAAAACCCCTGAAAAAAGCTGATGGACAGGTTCTGCTCGGAGAGGGTGGCCGTCTGTCTCCGCGCGTTATTACCCGGCTGAATGAATGGGAAATCGATATCATTTTTGTGGAAGGCGAACCTGAATCGCCCGATGAGGAAGAATGTGCTGTCGGCATGCGTATCGACACCGCCAGCCTCGAAGAAATCTGCGCGACTATTGATCAACGGTTCAAATATGTGGCTGACCATATAGTCATGAAAAAAATTATACGCGGCTTAAAAGAACATTTTTTGAGGAAATATAACGCCAATGTCAGTGGACAAACAGACGATCAGGACAGTAGTAAGTAAAGTAGGTACATTACCGACTTTGCCGTACGTGGTTACCAAGCTGAGCAAAATGCTGGAAAACCCGCTTGTTTCCGCGGAAGAAGTGAATAAGGTCATATCTTCCGACCAGGCATTGACCGCCAAGGTGCTTAAACTGGTAAACTCCGCGTTTTACGGGTTTCCTGGCCAGATCAGCACTGTTACGCACGCGGTGGTGATTCTGGGGTTCAGCGCGGTCAAGAGTATCGCCTTGTCCGCATCGGTATTCGATATGTTTCCCATGGAAAATAAATCGTTGTATTTTGACCGTAAAAAGTTCTGGGAACACTCTATCGGATGTGCGGTCATAGCGCGCCTGCTCGCGCGCAGGATACGGTACCATGACGAGGAAGAAGCATTTGTATGCGGATTACTGCACGACATCGGCAAAATCATACTCGATCAGTACCTGCACGACGAGTTTGTCCAGATACTTCAGGAAGTGCGGGAACGTGACGTGACTTTTCTTGAGGCTGAGCAGGTGGTCATGAACTGCACTCACGCGCGTATAGGAAGCTGGCTTGGAGAACAATGGTCTTTGCCTGCTCAACTGCGCGATTCTATCGCTCATCACCATAACCCTGAACAGTCAAACCCTGAATTCACCTTGTCGAAACTGGCGCATCTTGCTGACGCGTTCACACGGGCAAAGGGTATCGGAAACAGCGGCGATGACCTGATTCACGCTGTGTCGCGCGAGGCATGGGATATTCTGCATATCGCTGATAAAGATATACCTGACCTGTTTGATGAAATCGACGTGGAAATAGAGAAAGCCGAAATATTCTTCACGATAATCAGTGAGATGAAATCATCGTCCTAAACGCTCATTTGCATGGCGTCGGAGAAATGAAGCTGTTGGAACCGGCGTGATTCCTTGCGGCGTTTGTACAACTGAAGCGCCCTGATTTTCTCTTTCAAGTCAAAAGCAACATCGCTCACATCCAGAAGCATGTACTGCCCGCCGTTTTTGAGGTACTCGACTACTTCATGGTCATTGAAACAAATATAAAAGGTGTTTTTGCAGTCTGTCAGGATGCGCACGTTGTGGCGTCCGTCAAGCGCCGCGTGAAACGGCTGTTCAAGGTTGTGTGATTCGCGCAGGTACTCGATTGCCGACCGGATTCGTTTAAACGGCATGCCTCGCCGTTTCAGCTCGGATACCACCTGCAGAACGAGTATGTCCAGCACGGAATATTTTTTTCTGGATCCTTTTTTGCCTGACGATATGCTGGGCGGAAAAATACCGATTTTGGCATAATAATCAAGCGCGTGCCGTTTTAATTCGGTAAGTTTTTCTACATCCAGAACTGAATAATGCGAATCAATCAAAAACACGAAAGACTACCTCCGATCAATGGAATCGTCTATGGATTGCAATACAGTTATTATTGCGGAGCATTTTGCTCGCGTACAATAGCTTGGGGATTCAACAAATGTATGAAATATCATATTCATTGTCAATACTAAATTTAGATTGTATTAAAGATTTAATTTTTTATTAATCGTTACGTTCAAACAAAAAGAAAAAATTAAGGATGGCATGTGCCTTGCCGCTCACAAATCGTGCCGGGAAGTAAACGGTATGTTTTTTTCAAGAATAAATCAACATATTTCTATGGATGGTACATATTATGTTATGTTTTGGCGCCGTGCGGGAACAGAAAGATTGAAGGAGTTAAGTTTTTTGTTATGGTAATATTTCTATTTGTGTATAATATAGAAGAAACCTTGCATTTTGAACAGAACAAAAGAATGGTAAGCATATGGTAAGTATCAAAGGGCACCATTATACTTGTCCTGTCTGTAAGGCATCTTTGACCGGGCCCTCGAGGCCGTTGTCCACATCAGTGTTGAAAAGACGGACTGACTTGAAGCCAATAACTTCCCACGGCCCCATCTGCGGCGGCATAATCTTCTGCGGCGCCTGCGGGTATGCCGGTTTTCACACTGATTTTGAGGAGGTCAGCGCGCATGTCATAACAAAAGTCCGGCAATACCTGACTAAACGGGCTCCGGCAGTTCAGGGAGAAGCGGATAAATATATACACGCGGCGAAATGCGCCCAATGGCTCGGCAAACCCGACCATATAATCGGAGAACTGTGGCTTGCCGCGAGCTGGTACGCCGGCGAACGGTCGCATAGAGCCGGTAAGTTACGGAATAATGCGATTTTTTTCTTTGAAAGAGGATTTATGAAATCGTCGATTCCGACGAACAAACGGAGTATATTCTGCTACTTGACCGGGGAACTGTACCGCCGCAACAACGATATGCTTAGCGCTCGCATGTGGTTTACCAGAGTACCGGATGAGGTGCTGAATGAAAACCAGGATAAATATATACAACTGGCTCAACAACAACTCACGAAACCGAAAGAATATATAGAGAGTACCGGGTGATTTCCCCATTTCGCACGTCACGTCTCAATACCAGTGTTCGCAGGGTACTGTTAGTGATCCTCGTGTCAGCGTTACCGTCATATGCAGGCCCCATTCAACAGCCTGTATCACATAAAGTGCAGGCTGGCGATACCTTATGGAAAATATCCCAGCGGTATAACGTATCTGTTAAAGCGATACTCGATGCAAACGAACTCTCCAACGCGGACAAAATCAGAATCAATCAGGTTCTTGTCATTCCGGGTAAACCCGTGCAGGAACCTCAGGAGCAAGAACAAAAACAGCCTGAATACAGCAAAGACAAGGGCGTGTTCCATACACTGAAAAAAGGCGAGACCATATGGAACCTGTCCAAAATATATCAGGTGCCGATCAGCACCATCATTCAGGCGAACAATATAGATTTTCCCGAACGAATGAAACCCGGGCAGACCGTTTTTATCCCCATGACAGAAGAACGCCTGAGCCAGCATGATGAACTCGCGGGGATGAAATCGTACGTGGAATCGCTGGTGAAACTCAGCCCTCGCCAGAAAATGCGGGACTGGAAATATATTATTATTCATCACAGCGCTACGGATATGGGTAACGCCGCGTCTTTTGAGTATTATCACCGTTTCAAACGGCATATGACCAACGGGCTGGCATACCATTTCGTCATTACCAATGGGAAAAAAGGCTCTGACGGCGGCGTTGAGGTCGGCAACAGGTGGAAAAAACAACTGCAGGGCGGACATGTGAAGTCTGATTTCTATAATGAAGTCGGTATTGGCATATGCCTAGTCGGGAATTTCCAGAATTACCCGCCGTCTATCAGCCAGTACAACTCGCTGGTGTCTCTTGTTCAGGTGCTGAAAGATTTGTGCAATATACCGACCCGTAATGTGTTCGGTCATGGCGAATTGCGTACTGAGCAATCGTTATGTCCCGGAAAATGCCTTCCTCTGAAAAAACTCAGGAGCCAGCTTACCGGCCCGTGAGAAAGAGTGGTCGATGTGAACTCTAATGTATGGAATTATTACAGGAAAGAGAACATCGTTCTGTCCGAATTTTATATCCGTAACGTGCCGGGAAAATTGAAATCAACGGCTGAAAAGCCGCCTTTTTAACAACGCAATAAGACTTATGCCGAAAATCAGGATAGTCGACGGTTCAGGCACTGCCGCAGGCGGGTCGGGAAACGTGCCTGTAACGGTAAAACTGTTGAGAGCGACTGAGTCAAACCAGTCGATCGTTTTCATATTCAACCTGAAATATAACGATTCGCCGGCATTCAGAGCAACATCGGAAGCGGATACCGTCGTTGTGCCGGAACTGGGATTTGACGCTGAAGATAGTATGGAACTCCCTTTTTGCAGATAGAACATTTGCCCGTCGGAATTCGGATGCGCTTCTCCGTTCGTAGCGGCTCCAGTAACGGAAATATCGTAAATTCCCGCTAACGGCGCGATAAACGCTATTACCGGATCAAACGCCGCGCTGGGATGCGTTCCGTGTTGTGAAACCATAAACCAGTCTGTCCCGCCGGCAGGATAATTCGGGCCTAGCGCCCATATGGAGCCTGCCACTGTTCCTGTCATCCATAACAACTCTCCGGAATAGAGTGTTGAATTCGACGACCCGACAGGGGCTTTAAGATATGACCAGACGTTTGTGTTCCCGTGTTCATCCCCATCGGGTTTAACGCCGTCGCCCCATGTTGTCCGGCTATGATAATTCCATGTGATGTCATACGCAATGCCTGATGCGGTGCATAACAGGATAATACAGAGAATAAAGCTGGTTTTAACAGTAGTTATTATCGTAGTGTTCAATTTTGCTGTGCCTTCTTTATTAATCATTTGTAGCAACTTAAAGAAAAATTAACTTATAATACTATATATCATATAATGATGCGTTTGTCAAAAAGGGGTAAAAAAAGAGGGCATTAGAGGTATCCCGGGACAACGACTTTTGGGTTATCAAGCCGTCATTAGGCTATGCCTAACATTAATGTAATGAAACAATTACCGCGAATTCCTGTGGAACTTTCGTCATTGCAAAAAAACTGCATAATTCGCGGTAATCTCAGGCGCAGATGCTTGCCGATCATGTCATTGCGAAGCCTCGCAGAGGCTGTGGCAATCCCCTCCGCTGATTTGTGTTACAAAGATAATACCTCTGGCTCGTCTTGTCTTGTAGAGCCATAATCCATTGTAATAGCCCCTAAATAATTTTACGGACAGGGCACCGACCTGTCCAATATAACGTCATTGCGAAAATTCCGCAGGAATTGGTGGCAATCCCCTCAGACACAATCACCTGCCTATCATGTCATTGCGCAGAGCGAAGCGACAAAGCTATCTCTTCTTTTCCTCCTTACACATCACCCTGAACACAAGTGACTAAGGACTCTCCTCAAACACAACTCTACCCTCCTATCCACCACCTATTATGTCATTGCGAACGTTCCGAAGGAACTTGAAGCAATCCCCTCCTTATTGTTTTTCATTCTTCGAGTAATATTCTGAAAAATAGGCTTGCCAATTCATTTGATACGGTATTTAATCATTGTTATTACATATTACAAAATGATTGGTCGAGTGTTAGTTTTCCCCTTTGTTAATATAATATTTACTAAATGTCAGTCGCATTTTTCTGATAAAGGAAATTTTATATGGAATCAATTAAAATCATTTGGAATTGGCTGAAACTAAATGAACTTCCAAATTGGATAGGGGTAATATTTTCACTAGTAGTCTGGCCCATAGTATTATTTTGGTGGAATCAACGAAAACGGTCAAATATACCACATCTCGAAGGATCTAGATCTGGCGGAACTATGCAAATGAATGGAAAGGAAAAGCCAGCAGTGCACTTTTCTTTCCTTAACAACACTGGATGTATTGTCTACTTAACAAATGTACGTATTTTAAAATGTTCAAAAAAGTTTATAATTGATAAGGATGCTTCAATGGATATTGCTGAATCATCCTATGAACTAAAATTCATGGATAAGAATAATGGTCATTATATTCACAGACAAATAATTTTACAGACAGATGAAACAGCTCAAACCAGCATAGCAGTAGAGGATGAAGTAAATAAGGAAATACTATCGTATAAAAGAAGTAAATTGCGACAGCGATTTCGTCGACCAAAGTATTTTTGTCTAGAATACGTAGCTATGGTAGGAAATAAAAGATATAAAGTATCTCTAATCTATTAATCAACATATATAAAAATGGTTTCTCAACCTGATTTAATGGTTAAAAATGACAGATAAAGAACTTTTACAATCAATAGAAAAACTCAAGAATATTATGGTTTCTGTATCTACTGGTGGACAGCGTATACAAAATATTAATGCAGCTTATCAAAATAGTTACAGAGATGTCGATAATGAACTCAATAATCGAACTATTAAGAACCCCAATCCTTATTCCGATCTTTGGGAATGGTACGGACGTTGGAGTAGTGGTGATCTGCCGAGTTATCAATCTAGAAGGCAATTTCTTGCAGATATGTTTAGGGATGTATCGCAAGAATTACAGAATAGAGTTGCTGGAAAGAAACCAACTATTCCTCAAGAACCTACAGGATGGCCACGGGTTGATAGGACAATTGACGTAATAAGAAAACGATTGGAATCTGCTCGAACAGAAGAAGAATATCAAACTATTGGTCTCTTGTGTCGCGAGGTATTGATTTCATTGGCTCAGAGCGTTTATGATCCAGAACAACATCCAAGCATTGACGGAGTACATCCTAGTGAAACAGATGCAACAAGAATGCTTGAAAACTACATTGGAAGCACATTAGCTGGTAGTTCTAATGAGGCAGCACGGAGACACGCTAAAGCTGCTCATGCGCTTGCTAATGATCTTCAACATAGAAGAACTGCAGATTTTAGGCAGGCTGCTCTTTGCACCGAAGCAACAGTATCCATCGTTAATGTTATTGCGATAATTTCTGGAAGACGCGACCCTTAAAAAAGTGGTAAATAACAATGAAATGGTGCGAAGAAAGTTTTTATTCTTCAGATTGATGAGCGAATCGAAGAAGTATCAGCGACGTTTTTATTTCATTTGTATAACACAATATCAGCAGAGGGGATTGATAAGCCTCTGCTAGGCTTCGCAATAACATGAATAGAGATTACCACGAATTCCTTCGGAATTCTCGTAATGACAGGGGGTAGAGAGGAACGGACAGGTCGGTGCCCTGTCCCTACAATTATTTTAAGCCCTTCACTCACCTTACTGCACGATATCCACAACAACCTTGTAGAGGCGTGAGTCTGTATCAGATGGAGCTGAACCGCCCATCTGAGGGTCTTTGCCCTCATCTGTCCACGAGCTCGTTCCATTACCATGATCGGTAATGTCATCAGCCATGTCAGTGTAATTTACCTCGTCCCAATCGGTTGAGTCTACGTTATCGCGCCAGTACAGGGTATACGTACGGTCAGGAGCCGTTGCCCATGTGACCACTACACACCGCTTATCGCCCGGCATATCGTCCGTACACAACGCACAAACCTCAAGCAATGACAACGGGTCGGTAGGATCAGTATTCGCGCGGAACTCGAACAGGTCGATAAACCCGTCGTTATCATAATCCGATGCACCGTCCGCCGTGCACAGGCAGGAAAAATACCCGTTTTCCCATGCGTCGGACATGCCGTCGTTGTCAGTATCGTCCGACGATATTGTCACAGACCCGTCCTGCACACTCGCCGGAACAACACTCGACGCGGAAACATCGCTCAGTACGATATTTGTGATCTCGATAGACGTGTGCGCCGCGTTCTGCAGTACGGAAAACGGTATGGTCACGCCCAATGACGAGGCGATCACATCGTTCTGGCCCGAATAAATCACCACACGATGCCTCCCCGGCGATACCTCGTTTGACTTAACCGTATGCCCGCCAATGCTGTCGTCCAGTTCAACATCGCCCGCGGTTATCACTGTCTGATCGTAAACCACGTCAAACTGAAGCGCGCTTACCGTGCCGTCGGTCTGGAACAGCACAGGCACATCCACAGAAACCTGCCCGTAATCAACGATAGTATCCTGCGCGATCAGAGACGGCGTTGTCTGTGCGCCGGCATGGGAGGGGATTAATAAAAGCAGGAAAAGCAGTAAATTGATTTTTTTCATGGCGAACCCTTATTTTAATGTAATAACATAGTGTGTTTTCGTTTTGTATACTAATACACCACTAGTATACAACGTATTACAAATGGTTTGCTATATTTTTCATAATATTAAGTTAAAAATGAAATCAGATGGAAATTTGTTTTCCAATACGCAACTATATCAATTATACTGGTGCACGTAAATTATATTTCGACTCGTTTTTATACTGTATATATCAAATAATGAAGGAGATTCGCGCACATGAAATTATCATCCAAGGGACTGTTGCCGTTAAGATTTATACTCGCGGGCATATTCATCTGCCTGACGATATGCTGTGCCGCAAACACCCTGCGCGCGGAGATACTGATCGACCACACCTGCACGGATTTATCGCAGATACCGGACGAATGGCTCACTCAGGCGAAAAACAATCTGCATATCGCCTACCAGCATACGTCGCACGGCAGTCAGCTCATTACCGGAATGACCGCCCTGCGCGCGTTTCCGGCTTTTGCGGGAAAATATGACTGGGACGAAGCCGGAGCACGGGCTGGCGCGATCGACCTTGACGATTACGGCATACCCGGTTGCGCAGACCTGAGCCAAGGCGATTCCGAAGACGCAAACGGCGACACGCCATGGACAATCGCCACGCGAACCCTGCTTAACAATCCGGCGAATTATCATATCAATGTGATCGTGTGGTCATGGTGCGATATCGGCGGGCACGATATTGAACGATATCTCAGAAACATGGAAAAATTGATCTCCGAATACGGTGCCGGCGGAACAAATCCGCGTGCGGCGGCGCATCCGGTTCAGTTCGTGTTCATGACCGGGCACGCCAACGGCGGGGGTGAAGGCGATTCGTCCGATTCGCGCAACCAGATCATCCGTCAGCACTGCCTCACGTACGACAGAATCCTGTTTGATTTCAGCGATATAGAAAACTACGACCCGGACGGGAACTATTTTCTCGATAAACTGCTTAATGACTCGCTTTATTACGATTCCGACGGCAACGGATCCAGAGACGCGAACTGGGCAACCGAGTACCTTGCCGCGCATCCGAATTCCGAACTATACCAGCTTGTCAAAGGGGTAACCGGATACAGCGGGTGCGCCTCGTGTGCGCATTCCGGTGAAGCGACTGAAGACCCGACACTGAACTGCATTCTTAAAGGGCGTGCGGCGTGGTGGTTATGGGCTCGGCTCGCGGGATGGAGCGGCACAAGCTGTGTGCAGGCGCCGTCAAACGTGACCGCCACCGCTGATTCCGTGAACCACATGGTCACCCTAAACTGGACGGACAACTCATTGTCCCCAAACGAAGACAGTTTTATAATACAAAGACAGGTCGATAGCGGCGCATGGAACAATTCGTACGCCTCGGTTGAGGCTGATACTGTCTATTATGTTGATAATGATGCTGTTGTGCCCGGCACATACACGTACCGCATTGTTGCGCATCTGGATAACGACGGAACCGGTTCGCCCTGCGATTCCACGCCGTCAGCCATCGCTTCCGCAGTGATTATCAGTACAGACCCGCCCACTGCTCCATCTGATTTGAGCGCTTCCGCTGATTCGGTGAACCGCATCATATCGCTGAGCTGGACGGACAACTCGTCAAACGAGACAGGCTTTTATATTCACAGACAGGTGGACGGCGGAGCGTGGGATACGTCGTATGATTCTGTCGGATCGAATGTTACACATTACGAAGATACCAATCTTATGCCCGGTGCATATAATTACCGTATTGAAGCGTACAACGATTTCGGAGAGGGCGTATCCGGTGAAGCGGGCGATACGGTCGTGGATATCCCCCTCGCTCCGTCAGGCTTAACTGCCGCAGGAGACTCCGTTGCGGGAACCGTGTTGCTCACATGGACAGACAACTCCGATAGCGAAACAGGGTTTGTCATCCAGCGTCAGGCGGACGGCGGCGCATGGGATACCAGTTACGACACAGTTTCGTCCGACGAAACATCATATACCGACGACAACAGTGGAAGCGGGTCTTTGCCGAACGGCACATATAATTACCGTGTAGCGGCTTACAATTCTAACGGCACATCAAACCTGTCGAACGAAGCGTCGGCGGTGATATCGTCTTCAGTGCCTGACGCGCCGTCGGACCTTGATTCCACTCTGGACGGGTTCGATATATCGCTCACATGGACGGACAACAGTGATAACGAAGAATATTTTGTGCTCGAAAGACGTGCCGACAGCGGAAGTTACGCCGTTCTCGACGGTAATCTCTCTGCCGATACGGCAAGCTATGACGATACCGGGCTCCAACCGCTTCACACCTATACTTACAGGGTCAAGGCAGTGAACAATTACGGCGATTCGACATACTCGAATGAAACGTCGATGTATGTGCCTCTGGAAACAACCTCTATACGCCTTGAGACAACGACTCAGGTGGACGACTCGTTCCTGAACCCGTCGTCGCCGAATACGAACTACGGACCGACCAATTACCTGAGCGTGTTTGAGCGGTATGTTGTGAAATTCAATTTCCCTGCTGAACTGGCGGGCAAGCGGATTGTGGAAGCGAGCATCGCATTTTACGGATGGAATCAGAGCTCGTTTCCGGCGGGACAATATCTTGACCTGTACCGTGTTACGGCAGACTGGACGGAAAGCGGGGTCACATGGAACAACGCCGCATCAGGTGAGGCATGGACAACGCCGGGCGGTGATTTCGACAGCGGGTCGATGCTTGGTCACACGGAGTTTGCCGGAGGCGCGGATCACGCGTTTTTTCCTGAAATAGACATCACCGGGCTGGTTCAGGATTGGATCGACGGTACGGTCGCCAATTACGGTGTGATACTGGTGAATGATTCCACTGTGTCAACGGGCTTGAAGGCGAGCGAGTATAACAACGGACAGCGCACGTATCTGGAAATCACGTACTGCTCATGGCTTGACGGTGATGTGACTCTGGACGGCGTGGTGGATCAGCAGGACGTCGACGCGTGTGTGGCGCATATACTTGGCAAAACTGTGTTAACGGACCGTCCCTTCAATCATGCAGACATGACTGACGATGGCGTAATCGATGTGCGTGACGTTGTGGCTATTGTGAATTTGGTGCAGTGATTGGTTATTGCGGCACAGATCGTTTGATCATGAATTCAACATCGGCATTAGCATTCTTATATTCAATTGTAACATGAGGATTTCGATTTTTATAAACCCGAAATACTTCATCAACAAAACCCTGTCCTACTATAAGAACTTTCTTAAAATCAAGGACTACATGCTCGAATTTGTCCAAATTAGCCAGCACTCTTTTCGCCTGTGACCGAGAAATATATTCTTCATCTTCGTTTTTTGCAAGATCCACAACAATATGGGTTTTATTAAATTTAAAGTCTTCACCGCTGGTAAATTTAGAGAAAACATCAGGAAGATTTCTTTTTGAATCCATAGAAATTTCCATTAAAATTGATGTTCCTAATTCCTTGTTTTTCCTAGTTTCAATATACCAATCATCTTCAACAACATTTTTATAATAAAATAACTCACCCGATACAATTGAAAATTTATCAAATGCTCTTGATGTAAAAAATATACCCTCTCCAGTATGATTCTCAGGGTCTGTGGTAAGCTTACCTTTTGTGAGTTGGAATAAACTTTCTCTCACATCATCATGATGAAAAGCATTTTTTATTTTATTGAATATGCCAATGCCATCATCATGAAGCACTATTTTTATAGATTCATTATTAATCCCAAGACTTATTGAGACTATTTGTCCCCCAGAATGATCAATAACATTGTTAAGCATTTCAGTAAAACCATAATAACAAATCGAATAGATATTTTTTGGAATCTTTTTAAATATTTCGTTGAAGAGCTCATGCCAAACCCTATCTTCTTGAAGGTCAGTTGTGATAGCTGCACTGGAAGTTATTGTAAAACCTCGACATAACTCATACTGCCCTCTATTTTTTTTTAATACCCTGCCATCTCGAATCAAGCTTCTTAATTGTTTGTAAACCGCCTGACGTGAAACATTGCATTCCTGTATAGTAAACTTAACAATATCGTTCTGATGTTTTTGAAGATTCTTTAATATAAACTCTTTTAATGACATAACATACCTTTTATTTATACACCGTAAAACAACGTATTTAGTTTACAAAAAAAATAATATATCATACTCAAAGCATTTGTCAACCGCAAAAAAACACTATTGTAAACCAAAATTGGCGCAAAAATTAGTTATATATCAGCATTGTAAACCGGAAGCGCAAGATTTGTAAACCAGCAAGATCAGGTTTGTAAACCAATCCCTTGACTAGATAAAAAATATTGAACTAAAAGGAGTCTAATTTCAGGAAATCACGGATTACCAGCGTATTCTCCGCCGTACAAGCCCAGCAACTCCTAGCCCCATAAGGATAAGCGTTGCGGGTTCAGGAATTGCCGATGCCTGAGTCAACTGGAACAACCCGCCGCCATTATAATCAATGGTAGCGCCGTTATCGACCAGCGTACGGTAATATAGGTTGATACCGTTCAGGTCAAGATACGATTCCGCACCAAGAACCAGAGTATCAACGTACAACGCCTCAGTACCAACCCAGTCGAGCTGGTTGTCGTAGGTATCAACAAGCTGGAGCCTGCCGATATTCACTCCGCCGAGGGTCAGAGTGTCCATCGCAAAGTTGAAATCCCAACCTTCCTCAATGGCTCCGAGGTCGCGCCCGCCTACTTCAAATGGGTCGAGGTCTTCCAATCCGCCTTCGAATATCAATGACAGGTTGAGTAAATCGTTCATGCGGGCAGGATTCTGCATGAAATTCTCGAATGCAGAGCCGGTCATATGTATCACGGCGTTTTCCGCCGCAGTGAGCTGGCCGTTCTTGTTGAACGTCAGTTTTTTGGAAACTTCAACGGGGATAGTCGCATCGCTGATTATCAAATGCCCTGTTGATGATGTTGTGCCGCCGATTTCAAGGTTTTCCACCTGAAATGAAGTACCATTCACGGTATAAGACCCACTCAAGGTGTTCCCAATCCTGAAATAATCGATACCCGATATTGAACCTGTATGAGTTAAAGTACCCCCATCGACATATATGGTGCTCGTTTGAGTGGAGTTCGGATTTATTTCTCGTATATTACCGTTAACCTGCAGTGAGCCGCCACGAAGACGGTATTGCGGAGAGCCGGTGGAATTGTGTTTATATAGATCCAGATTGCCATTGACGGTATGTACCCCTGAATTTTGTGTAAACCAAGATTGATAACGCAAAGTGGTAGAATTTGTGTTTAATGTACCGCCAGACAGAAAATAAAAGTGGATTGTATTATCAGCACCCACATACAACGAAGGTGTATTCAGAGTACCGCCAGCTTGATTAAACGTCCCTGTCTTACTGAGGCTTCCACCGATAGACAATTGAGTGCTAATATTTATTTGGGAGTTATTGCGCATAACAAAATTTCCCTGCGAGTCTGCTCCCAAAGAAATATTCAAAGTAGTGATATTAAGTATCCCGCCGGACATATCATAGGTACCAACGCCTGCGTATCCAGATCCAACATCCAGACGGGAAGTGGTTAGCTGGCCGGATTGCTGGTAAAATTTTCCTACTCCATGGTTATAGCCTATATAGGCTTGGCTACTATTAAGATTTCCGGCATTCAGATAATATTTCCCAACTGGATTTGTCGCCGGGGGAACCGCTTCCGCACCGGATAAACCCATGATGATAATTTTTTCAACATTAAGAGTTCCTGTAGTCTGCGTATACTGTCCCTGATTGGATGTTCCGTATCCAACATACAGATGGCCGGATACCGAAGAACCAAGAGTATCCTGTTGGGTTGTATTAATAAAAGTGTCAGCTTCTAATGCCGCACTGATAAAAAAAGTAAATAATAACGCCGCCGTTAATCCAACATATAACATGCCCTTTGTCTGCATAAAAGATATCCTTATATATAGTTTATTTTCGAAATTTTCGTCGTACAAGCCCCGCTATGCCTACCCCCATAAGAATAATCGTTGTTGGTTCAGGTACAACGACATGTTCTGTCCACTGAAACAATCCGCCGCTATTATAATCAATGGTCGCGCCGTTATCGACCAGTGTACGGTAATACAGGTTTATACCGTTCAGGTCAAGATACGATCCCGCACCAAGAACCAGAGTATCAACGTACAGCGCCTCAGTGCCGACCCAGTCGAGCTGGTTGTCGTAGGTGTCGACAAGCTGGAGCCTGCCGATATTCACTCCGCCGAGGGTCAGAGTGTCCATCGCAAAGTTGAAATCCCAACCTTCCTCAATGGCTCCGAGGTCGCGCC
>QZJZ01000075.1 GCA_003599815.1 Candidatus Auribacter fodinae | reverse complement strand
TGGGTCAGGCTTAACGACATTAAACCCGGTACCTGAACCTTTGACCATAAGTATGCTCCTTCTTGCCGTTATCGGCGTCATCGCCCGCAGAAAAATGCGTTAATCCTCTATTCCTTTCCTAAAAGCATTTTTTATTTGAGAACCTGCATGCCTGCATTGTATCAAACATAATGATATACATGATAAATTGTGTCTGTTATTTAATTTGGGACGATGAAAAAGTCACAAAAGAATCTCGTTGATGAAATCTTGAAAGAGAAATTGGGAGTCTTTTTCATCGCTCTTAATTTTGTATTGCCAAGGGATGCTCATGAAAAACACTGGTAAATATTTTATTGATATCTATGAGTCGCGCAGAGACATATGGACATCAGGCTACACTGATCCGCTTTGGACAAAAACATACGAGCCGTTTGATTTTATACCCTTGCACGAGAATACAGTGGCGGATACTGTCATAATCGGAGCGGGAATAAGCGGGTTGTCGGTTGCGTATTTTCTCGCAAAACAGGGCAATAAAGTGGTTGTGCTTGATGACGGATTTATAGGCAGCGGTGAATCAGGCAGGGCATCGGCCCGGTTGTGCTGGATGCTTGATATCCCGTATTCGGAATTGTACCGGCGTTTGGGATATGATCAGGCTGTTAAAATACTGAACAGCCATAAAGATGCCGTAGACACCATAGAGCATATTGTCCGTACTGAAAACATAGCGTGCGATTTTAACCGGGTTGACGGGTATCTCTTTCCTGCCTGCTCTGACGACGGACTGCTCATGGACGAGTACAGCGCCCTGAAAAAACTGGGCGTAAAAGGGATGGAAATCGTTGAACTGAATGGAGTCGGACAGCATATAGGGACAACCCTGCGTATAGCGCGGCAGGCTCAGTTTGACCCGATGAAATATATGGACGGGCTAAGCAGGGCAATCGTCAAAAACGGAGGAAGGATATACACGACGTCGCATGTCCATCATCATGACGAATCCGGGGTGGTTACGTCCGCAGGATTCAGGGTTGATGCCGGGCATATAGTCAGCGCGGCTCAGGCGCCGTTGCTGAACGCGAAAAATATTGTCAACTGCCTTACCCCAATGAGGCTGTACGTATCAGCCATGCTTGTTCCGGCGGGAACGGTTAAACCGGCGCTGTATCTGGAATCAATGACTGATAACGCTGGGGCGGCACGTATCAAAACGCACGCGCGAGTGCATCCATACACAAAGGCGCATGATATACTGCTCGTTGCCGGGCAGGCGCATCGAACCGGTTATTACGATGATGTTGAAAACCCGTACGCGGCGCTTGAATTATGGGCGCAGAGCCGTTTTACCGGGTTGGAAGAGAGCGTATTAAGGTGGTCAGGGCAGGCAATGACCGCCAACGACGGGTTGGCCCTCATCGGGTATGACCCTCTTGATGAGTCAAATTTTGTTGTCAGCGGACAAAATACGAATGGTTTTACCTATGGAACTATTGCGGGTATGCTGATTTCAGACCTGATTACACGAAATGCCAACCCGTGGCAGACGGTTTACAGCCTGACCAGAGACACCCTCTCGTATAGTGATACTTTGAGAAATGTTGACGGATGTATTTATTCAACTTTGCCGTATTCCCCGCAAAACGGGTTTGATAACGATATTCGCCCCGGTGAAGGACGTGTGATCTTCTGTGACCCTGACCCCATCAGCCAGTATCGCGACGAGTATAACAAACTGCATTCCTTTTCAGCCCGATGCCCGTTTGACGAAGAGGTTCTCGCGTGGAATCCGTTTGAAAAAACCTTCGACTGCCGTACGGACGGGTCACGGTTTACACCCTATGGCAGGGTAATCAACGGCCCTGCGCGCACGCACCTGTACCCGCTGGAATATGTGTCTGTGCATGAATAATTTTAATAGCGTTTCTGTGAAAATTATGTAAACTTTCATTCTGTATCATCTATCTTACATATAAAATTTTTTTGTGTTGTTTTTCTCAAAAAAGAGCGGTTTTAACTTGAGATCGATGAAAAAGTCTCAAGAGAATGTCATTGCGAAGCCCCCAAGGGGCTGTGGCAATCTCAGCTTTATTTATTTTGAGATCACCACGTCGCTAAAGCTCCTCGTGATGACATCTTAAAAGAGGAACTTAGAATCTTTTTCAGCACTCCCAAATTATAAGGAAAAATTTGCCATGCATTACCTGAACGAACAGAACATATTCATTTTTCTTGTTCAGATATCATTGTTATGGATATTCGCCAGAGGAATGGGAGAACTGTTCCGGCGATGGAAACAACCGACAATCACGGCGGAAATCCTGACCGGAATACTGCTGGGACCAACTATACTCGGCAGGCTGTCTCCTTCAGTATACAAGTGGATATTTCCTCATGACCTGATTCAGCACAATATGCTGGAAACCGTCGCGTGGTTCGGTATCCTTTTTTTTCTGCTTAAGACCGGATTGGAAATGGACTTTTCAAGCGCATGGAGGCAAAAAGGGCATGCGGTGGTGATTTCCGCTTCTGATGTGACCATTCCTATGCTTATAGCGTTTATACCGACCCTGTTTATAGAATCTCATTATTTGAGTGACGAGAGCCATAAATACCTGTTTTCATTGTTTATTGCCACTATAATGACTATCAGCGCGTTGCCGGTAACCGCGCGAGTCCTGCAGGACTTAAACATATACAAAACCGACCTCGGTTTTTTGATTATGGGAGCGCTTTCTCTGAACGATAT
The DNA here is from genome assembly GCA_003599815.1 of Candidatus Auribacter fodinae. GTDB lineage: Bacteria > Auribacterota > Auribacteria > Auribacterales > Auribacteraceae > Auribacter > Auribacter fodinae. The sequence continues at coordinate 17,059 of QZJZ01000075.1, read as the reverse complement.
TATCGGATGGGCGGTGTTCACGCTTGTTCTTGGCATAGTTACGCAGTCAAGCTTCAATCTGATGAACATTGGAATTGTTTTAGGCGCGACTGTTTTGTTCACGTGGTTCTGCCTGACGCTGGGCAGGTATCTTACCAATTCCGCGATTTCTCTTATCCAGAAAATAAGGATGCCTGAACCGGGGTCGTCTCTTACTTTTATTTGTTTGCTGGGATGTATTTGCGGCGCGATTACGGTTAAGATCGGCATTCACGCGTTATTCGGATTCTTTATCGCCGGAATAATGGCTGGCGAGTCGCAGGCCCTTTCCGAAAAAACAAGAAATGTCATATCTCAGATGGTGAACTCTATTTTTATTCCGCTGTTTTTTGCCAGCATAGGGATGAAAATAGATTTTCTCAGTAACATCGACTGGTTTTTGATTGCCTTCATAACCATTATCGGGATATTCGGCAGATATCTGGGCGCATGGATAGGGGTTACTCTGACTAACCATCCTCGGGTGAACAGATCAGTTATTTCAATAGCGCATATTCCCGGCGGAGAGATGCAGATTGTGGTCGGTATCCTTGCGCTGGAATACGGGTTAATCAAGGAATCTGTCTTTGTGGCGATTGTGTTTGGCGCTATACTTTCGTCTGTCATTCTGGGCCCGTGGATGTCAATTGCCTTGAAGAAGCGGAAAAAGGTTAATGTCCTTGAGTTTTTCGACAGAAGGCTGATTAAAGTCCTGAATGTCCCTGAAAGAAACACTGCTATCAGGGAACTGTGCACTCTGATCTCTGAAGGAGACAATATGCCTGACGCGGAATTACTTTATTCCGCTGCGGCAAGCCGTGAAAGCATCATCGGAACAGCTCTGGAAGAAGGAATAGCCATTCCTCACGCACGGATCGAGGGGCTCAGGTATCCGGTAATAGCGGTGGGAAATTCGCCGGGAGGAATTGAATGGAACGCCCCTGACGGAAAACCGACAAAACTGGTGTTTTTGATCCTTACACCTCAGGATGACGAATGGATACAGCTTCAGATTCTGCGCACCATTGCCCTTGTCCTGAAAGATGAACGGATGCGTCACCGTTTATTGAATCCAGCCGGCAATCAGGCGCTTTGGGATATTTTGCGGGAAGCTTTCGGTTCCCGTTTTATCGAGTAGTACGCTCCGAGACATTGTATAATCAATGGTATTCCCACTAAACCCATCTCAAAATATATCCGTCTGTAAATGAGACTTTTAAACACATTCTTTTTTGACATGGCGGTGTTTCCGGTGTATATTTATAGTATAAAGCAATCCTTAATTCAAGAAGGAGCAAATATCATGAAAAGGCTTATTTTATCAATAGCATTACTTATATGTACCTCAGGCGCGTTTGCCGAATCGGTTTATTATATATCCAGTTATGGAGATGGGCTGGTGAAGCTTGACGGGTCGCAGGCTGTGCTTCTTGATAAGCCGTCAGGAAGCCATTTCCTGTCAATTTCCAGTTATCCGGGTAATAAATTGCTGGTAAGTAACTACGCCTCCAGTATGCCTGATTTATATTATTATGATTATGATGGTAACCTTCTTCAGTCAATAGAGGTCGGAAAACATTATGTTAAGGACGCCGCGTTTGCTTCAAACGGCAATATTTATATGGCGGGTTTCGCAGGCGGGTATACAAACGGACAGCCGAATGGCGGGCTCATGATGTATGACGGCAGTACTTTGACTATTCCTGCCTTCACTGCGTCACAATTGTACGCGACAGCAGTAACAAGCAGTAATTTAATATATGTGGCGGATTACAGTTATCGCAACCTATTCTCATATAATATCTCGACCGGTTCGATCGTCACTCTTCGCAGTTCAATGAGCTGGTCTATCGGATGGATGGATCTCGGCGCGAATGATACGCTTTATTTTAACGGGCCCAACCGCCAGGTTGTCCAGCGACTCAACGGTACCAGTTATTACAACTGGTTTAGCATGAGCGGTGTTGATATCCTTTCCCTCGATTATAATGATGTTGACGGTTATTATTATCTTCTTGCCAAAAGCCTGAGCGACAGCACATTCGATATATTTCAGCTCATTGATGTGAATGGTTATGGACAGCTTGTCAGCGCCGCACCGGTAGTTGAGGATATTCAGGGGCTGACTCACGGTTCCACGTTTGCTGGTGACTGGGATATGAAAATTATTGATGTACCTGCGTCCGTTTCGATTCCAGAGCCGTCTTCAATGGCGTTGCTGGGGGCGGCGTTATGCGCTGTTGTGCGCCGGTTCCGCTCTCGCTGAAACAACGATCAATACTCTACAGAACAGCCTTGGTGTCCCGTGATGGTGGCTTGCCTCATAGTGTTTTTTATTATTACAACATCTATGGTTGTGTATAAGAAATATCCTCTTTTTTATTTCGCGGCACAGTATTGAGAACGATGAAAAAGTCACAAGAGAATGTCATTGCGAAGCCCCGCAGGGGCTGTGGCAATCTCCGCTCTACTCATTTTGAGATCACCACGTCGCTAACGCTCCTCGTGATGACATTTTAAAAGAGCAATTGAGAAACTTTTTCAGCACGCCTATTATGAACATCAATACGTATGATTGCTGAAAAATCGCGACTAAGCCCATCTGAAAATAAATGACATTATTATGTATGGAATGAATAAAACTAACAAATATCTAACAAAAAAACATATCGCTATAAATAAATTCGAAAAAAATCCGATATTATAGAGTAGGCTCAGACCATCTCACGTTATTATGGGAGAAATTTTAGTCCAGATGGGGCGTAATTCGCAGATTCTTATTATTGATGACAATCCTGATGTGATCAAAATGGCATATGAAATATTGATCTCTGAAGGATACCAGTTTGTCAGCGGGTTGTCCGACCTGAGCGATGTTATTGGTTGGATCAAAAAAAATAATCCCGAATTAATACTGATAGATGTGGACATGCCGCAGGTCAATGGGCTCAGCCTGCTTAAAGACATTGTCCGGGCATATCCGGGGCTTGAGAAGCCGGTGCTGATGATGGTCGACCAGAAGGACGATGAAAGTAAACGCCTCGCGTTTAAGTATGGCGCCTATGATTTCGTTTCAAAACCGTTTAATTATTACGAAATGCACGCACGCGTCCGTAATGTGTTGTCGCTCAAGGAAAGATGGGTAAAAAGCCTGCAGGATAACTCCATGCTGGAAAAACTCCTGCACCAGCAATACCAGCAGATTCACAACAATGACCTTGAGATGCTCCAGCGGCTCGGCAGAGCCGGCCAGCTGAAAGATAATGACACGGGCCAGCATGTTGAACGCGTCAGCCTGTACAGTGCGCTGATTGCCGGAAGTATCGGCTTGCCCAGTTCACAGGTAGAACTGATACGTCAGACCAGCCCGATGCACGATATCGGTAAAATCGGTATCCCTGATGAAATTCTCTTAAAACCGGGCAAACTGACGCCTGAAGAGATGGAGATCATGAAACGCCACTGTGTTATCGGCGCGGAAATTTTTCTCTCCTTTGACTCTAATTATGAGGATGAAAAACCGCGTAACAGAAAAGTTACCCTAAAACAGATATACGCTCATGAGTCGGAGATTCTTCGAACCGCGTCACTAATAGCGTATACGCATCATGAGAAGTGGGATGGCAGTGGATACCCGGGCAACCTGAAGGGATCGAATATTCCTATTGAAGGGCGGATAGTCGCTGTGGCGGATGTGTTTGACGCATTAACCACGGATCGCCCGTACAAGTCGGCGTTTTCGCTGGAAAAGACAGTTGAACTGATGCAAAGCCTGCGGGGCTCGCATTTTGATCCTGAGATACTGGATGAGTTTTTTAATTTCACCGACCTGCTTGAGGAAATTCAGACTCTGCACCCGAAAAATGACACAAAAGACGTTCACGCATTGGATGCAGTCGACAAAGCCGCTCAGAATGGGTAGTAAGTTAGTTTTATCTTGAAAAGATTTTTCACTTACATGTATTATACTTTTCTTTGTTCGATTATTTGTATTGCCTTTAGGAATCTATCTATTTGTAACCTCACGCGTATTGTGTTACAATGAGTATTGATTGCAACTGTCATTGAAGGTTTGTTTATGGTTTTCAGCTCTCCAATATTCTTGTTTTTATATCTGCCTGTTTTTCTGGTTGTGTATTATCTGCTGTTTTTTCCTGTGAAGTTTTTAAAACGTCAGGGACTCAAAAATTTTTTTCGTCATACCTGTAACACGTTTATTCTTCTGGCAAGCATCCTGTTTTATTGCTGGGGCGAGAAGATACTGGTGCTGGTTATGCTGCTTTCAACGGTAATTGATTATTGTTGCGGGCTTTTGATTTCCCGGGCGGATGCCGTGCATCTGGTTGATCAGCACAAGAAAAAGAAATTCTTACAAAAATCGGGATTAATAATATCAATTAGTTGTAACCTGCTTATTCTTGCCTTTTTTAAATACTTTAATTTTGGGATGGACAACTACAATACTGTAATGGGAATGTTTGGCTTATCTTCGTTACAGATTCAAAATGTCCTTAAAGTTACCTTGCCGCTCGGCATCAGTTTTTATACTTTTCAATCTATGAGTTATACTATTGATGTTTATCGAGGCAACGTGAAAGCCACAACTAATTTTCTTGATTTTGCCTGTTTTGTTACGATGTTTCCCCAACTTGTCGCGGGTCCGATCGTTCGATATAAAGACCTTGCTGAGCAGATTATAGAGCGTACCATAACTGCACATCATATAGTATATGGTATCCAGCGGTTTATAGTTGGGCTCGGTAAAAAAGTTATTATTGCGAATACTGTTGCGGCAACCGCAGACGCTATATTCGCTATACCCGGCAATTATATGACAAGCGGTTTGGCATGGCTGGGTATCTTGAGTTATACCTTACAAATATATTTCGATTTCTCAGGGTATTCTGATATGGCGATCGGGTTGGGAAGTCTCCTTGGTTTTACGTTTCCTGAAAATTTTAATCATCCTTACCGTTCTCAATCGGTACAGGAATTCTGGCGGCGTTGGCATATATCGCTATCAAGTTGGTTCAGGGATTACCTTTATATCCCTCTGGGCGGGAGTCAATGTTCTTTATTCAGAACGTACTTCAATCTTGTTATTGTCTTTACTCTGTGCGGACTTTGGCATGGCGCGAGTTGGACTTTTGTTGTGTGGGGGTTATTTCATGGCTGTTTTCTGGTATTGGAACGTCTTGGACTGCTCAAATGGATTAACCAACGCCCGGTACCGATACGCCATATGTATGTTATGAGCGTAGCAATTTGCGGCTGGGTATTGTTCAGGGCGGAAACTTTTACGCAGGCGATAGTTTTTTTTCAGTCAATGGCAGGATTCGCTCCCGGAGATGGTTCTTTGTATTCCATAAACGCGTACCTGAATGGTGAATGCCTCATCGCATTAATGATCGGTTCGCTGTTATCTGTCCCGGTTGTCCCATGGCTGAGCCGGACGGTACATAGTCTCGCTGAGAGTGATATGTCATGGTTGGTGAAAAAATTATTTTCAGGTGTGGAACTGGCAGTAATGATTGGGATTATGATTCTTTGTTACCTGAGTCTATCCTCAGGTACTTATAACCCTTTCATATATTTTAGATTCTAGAATTTGGTGGACAATGAGAAATATATCGAGAACGCATACTATTATAGCAGTAATCTTTTTCGTATCTATTTACGTATCATGCTTAGGATATGTTTTTAAACTGGATTGTTTCCAAGGCCTGCACGAAAACAGAACCTACTCCCGTCTTCCCGCGTTGAGTTTAGAGTACAGTAAGCTGATGGCATATCCTGATGAATTTGAAGACAATTTTAACGATCATTTTGGACTGCGCCAGATATATATTTTTCTGAACAATTATATGAAATATATGTATTTAGGTCTATCCGGATCCCCAAAAGTTGACATCGGCAAGGATCAATGGCTTTTTTTTGCCATAACCTTTACCGGATATCATGACAGCTCGGTTTTTACTCCTGATTTGCTGGATCGCTGGAAACTGTCGCTGGAAATCAAAAAAGCATGGTTTTTGAAGCAAGGGATAAGATACTATTTTACCATTATTCCGAATAAGAATACCATTTATCCCGAGTACGTACCTCAAAAATACGCTCGTAAGGAAACAAGTACCCCGATTGACCAGTTGACAGAGCATTTAAGGCAGAACTCAACAGTGCCGTTTGTTGATGTGAAAGAAACGCTTTTAAACGCAAAAAACGGGACCTACACACTTTATTATAAAACCGATACGCATATTAATTATTATGGTGCGTTTCATATTGCAAATAGATTGCTTCAAGCTGTTTCGCAAGAGGTTCCAGCGTGCATTCCTCTAAATATATCGGAATTTACCGTTACATCAAAAACTGGTAGAGGCGGTGATCTGTCAAGAATGCTTGGACTGGATTCTCTTATTACGGATCAGTGGATTATATTTGAACCCAATTCTTCATGGTCGTTTACCAGTCCTACTCCTGAAGAAATTTTTTATCCTGATACCATTTTTGTAAAGAACGCTGATGATCCTGTAATTGAGACACGAAACATCAGCCAAGCGTTACCGAACGCGTTGGTATTTAGAGATTCCTGTGGGCATGGTGTTTTGCCGTTCCTATCAGAAAGGTTCAGTTATATCCGGTACATCTGGGAACATTTAGGGATTCTAATTCCCATTGAAACTCTGATTGAAGAGGTTCAGCCGGATGTGGTTATTGAGGAAGTCGTTGAACGTAACCTGATATTTGATAAACCTCAACTACCGCCTGATATCAGCAAGGCCCTTTACCATCTTGCTGATAAGGAAATAATGAGACTTGACGGAATGGATTGTTCTCGTATTTTTACACAGCACAAAAAAGCTAATTTTTTGCTCGCAAAACAGAATTTTATTATTCCCTTAGGTTCATTTGCAGAGAATTCGGCAGAATTCATTGTACTTGAATTTGATATCCAAAGCGAAGAACCGTCTGAAATGGTCATATCTCATCGAACTAAAAGAGTGAGCGAATATAATGAAAACACAGCGTATCACATAAATCTGAATAAAGGGCGTAATACTGTATATGTTACTTTGTTATCTACTTGTATTACTGGTGACGTAAAATGTAATTTTTCAAGCGACTTAAAAAATTATACGGTGCACTCCGTTGCCGCCAAACGATTGGGCGTTGACGCTTTATACTGAAATTTATTATCTTTCAGAGCACATTTTCAACCAATCGAAAATCGCTATATACAAATATTGACCTTTCTGACAGAATTCTAGTAAAATTATCTTCAAAGAAACCCTCACTTTTCTAATAAATCAATGATGCATATAGTTGAAATGCTTGTTTCACTGTGAGTTGCCCAAAAAACGCATGCTCAGAGTGTCTAATAACGATATACTGCGTAACGACAGCTATTTTGCAGCAAGGAGAATAAAATGGCACAGGGCTTGTCGGTTGTAATACCCGCACATAACCGCGGGCAGTTCATAGAGGAATGCATCAGTTCCGTGTACGCTCAGACAGTTCAGCCGGATGAGATTATTGTTGTTGACGATGGGTCGAAGGATAATACCTCCGAAATTGTAAAGGAACTTCAGAAACAGCATCCGACACTGAAATATATATATCAGCAGAACGCCGGTTCAGCCGTTGCCCGAAGCACTGGCCTGCTTGCCAGTAAAAACGATATTATCGCGTTTCTTGATTCTGACGACCTGTGGGAACCCCTGCATCTGGAAGAATCCCTCAAAGCGCTGGAGATGTGTCCTCAAGTGAGCTTTATTTTCGCTGATTTTGAAGTCAAAAGTGTGCATGCAACACTTTCTGAGGAATTTGTGAAAAAGTACTGTGCGCGGCGTGGGTTCGTCAGGAACTACCTCAAATTGATTGAACAGGCAAGTGATAATAAATATTTCTTGTTGAACGGCGAATATCTTAAACATCTTATTCTGATGCGGCTCGACTATATCGCTACCTCCAATCTCGTGTTTCATCGGGGGCGGATTAATGCACATATCTTCTTTGATAGTGCGCTTCGGATGGGTGAAGATGTAGATTTTATATTGCAGTACCTTAAGTTAGGCGCCCAAGCAGTGTATATAGATGCAGTTCATTCTCAATATATGATTCATGGTAATAATATTGTAATGATCACTGAAGAGGAAAATAAAAAATTTATAACACTTGCTGAAGTACGAAAACTTAAGATTTACGCAAATTCTATAGAAAAAAGGCTGATGTATTGTACTCAGGTTGATGAATTTGATCTAACCTTTGACTGGCTGGCTGATTATTACTGGTTTATCGCGCTTGGATTGAATGACAATGATCAGTATGATGACGCCCATCTCTATTTTTTGCTTAGCTATAAGTTCAAGAGACGGTTTGCCTGCCTGAAACATATGATTATATATAACTTTTTGGGTGCAAGAGGGTATGTTTGTATTGTATCTCTGGTGCGTAAGTTTAGGAAATATCTAAGACATTAGGACTGATTAATAAAATTGATTATGAAAGAATATGCCTCGTATACCGATAATTATGAAAGCATAGGCACTGAGGTTTATGATTGGGCGCTGGGGATATGTAAACGCTCTTAGTGAGGAGAATAAAATGGCACAGGGCATATCAGTTATAATACCCGCATATAATCGTGGAACGTTCATAGAGGAATGTCTCAAGTCTGTTTTTAATCAGACAGTTCAGCCGGATGAGATTATTGTTGTTGACGATGGGTCTAAGGATAATACCCCAGAAATTATAAAGAAACTTCAGAAACAGCATCCGACACTGAGATATATCCATCAGCCGAACGCCGGTTCAGCAGTAGCCCGGAGCACCGGCCTGCTTGCCAGTAACAACGATATTATCGCATTTCTCGATTCTGACGATCTGTGGGAACCACTGCATCTTGAAGAATCCCTCAAAGCGCTGGAGATATATCCTGAAGCGAGCTTTGCTTTCGCTGATTTTGAGGTAAAAAGTATGCACGCGACACTGTCTGAGGATTTCGTAAAAAAGTACTGCGCACGGCGTGGGTTCGTCAGGCAGTATCTGCGATTGATAGAACGGGCAACTGATGACAAATATTTCCTGCTGAACGGCGAATATCTTAAACATCTTATTTTGATGAGGCTTGACTATATAGCTACCTCCAACCTTGTGTTTCATCGGGGACGGGTAAACGCTCACATATTTTTTGACAACGCGCTTCGTATCGGACAGGATGTTGATTTTATACTCCAGTATCTCAAAATGGGCGCTCAGGCGGTGTATATTGATTCCGTCCATTCAATATATGTCATTCATGATAAAAATATCGTAATGATAAATGAAGATGAGAACAAACATTTTATCACCCTTTCAGAAGAGAAAAAACTTGAGATATATACCCAATCCATAGAAAAAAGACTTATGTTCTGTACCCAAGCAGATGAATTTGAGGTGACGTTTAGGTGGCTGGCTGATTATTACTGGTTTATCGCGCTTGGATTAAATGATAATGAACAGTATGCGCAAGCCCATCTGTATTTTTCGCTCAGTTATAAATTCAAGAAACGGTTTGCCTGCCTGAAACATATAATTATATATGCTTTATTTGGTGAAAAAGGAAAACGGTTCGTTATGTCCTTGTTGCGTAAGATCAAAAAGGCTCCGGGACATTAAGCTCTGGGCGGGCTAAGCGTAATCATCAAGATGATAAGGATGTTGTATGTCTCGTATTCCAATATTTATGAAAACATGGGCAGGCAGTGAAGCTCATGATTTCAATTACATTTCACGGAGTTTACCCAGTTTACTGGCGAGCGATTTGCCGGACAACACGGATATCCTTGTTTTTGATGATTGTTCTCCGAACGAGAAAATAAAACCGTTTCTGGAATCCCTTGCAAGACAGGATAAAAGACTGAAACTTTTTTTTCATTCCGCCAATGTCGGGCCGAATAAAGGGCAGGAACGGGCGGTTGGGTACCTTCTTGAACATTATCCTGACGCACCGTTTTTTGTCTCTGTTGACGATGATATTATTTATCATAACCAATGGCTTCGACGGTTGATGACTGCCAGAACAGAACTGAACGCGCTGGGTATTAACGGCATTTTTACAGCGCTGAATATCGCGTACCGTCCTTCGCATGCTTCGGTAAAAACGCAATCCGGTACCTATCTGCTCAAATGGCGTCAGCCTTCGCTTAACTGGCTTATCCCTGCAGAGGTAGTTAAAACGGTGGGCAATTTCAAGGATGAGGGTATCGCGTTCGATACGGTGTATTTCCATCATCTGAGGTTGCATCAGTTTCCGCATATCTGCTTGAAACCAAGTTATGTACAGAATATTGGCACCTTTGGTGCATATTCACAGGATACCACTACTGCCTCCGATGATTTCGTCGGTAGCGGCAATGGACTGCCTTATCCTTACCGCCTTGTAAAAAATACAGCGCTGAAAACCAAACGGTTTGTTACTGATACCAGAGCGTACCTCACCCGCAACAAGGTTCGTGACCTGAACCCGATCAGGTGGGGCGTGGACTGGCTGTTTGAAGCCGGAAAAGCGAATGGCGATGAGTTTGTTTTTTACCTTTTTACTGATTCCATGCGAATGGGATGGAATAAGGAATATTTTCGAGCTCGTGTGGCTGAGATTAAATCGGCTCAGCCGGTATCGCCATTTGAGATACGAGGCGTGGTTGATGGTTTCTATGGCGGTGACGACGCTGTGTTCTGTGAATGGTCGTTTATGCCCAACCTTAAGGACTGCAAACGGTTTCCGCATCTCATGGGAACAGTTTCACCTGTCGCCTTGTTGAAGCATTGCGCCGCTCAGCTGGCGGTGTATCATCAGGCAGGGGTTGTTCACAATAAAATCAGAATGGACAACATTTTCAGCAGGGATTTTTCTTCCGGTGTTTATCTTGCGTGGTTTGGCTCGGAGCTTTCACAGGGAGAGAAGTATCCTGATGATATTGCATCGTTGTTAAAGCTGTTTGCGACTGCGCTGGATAAACGCGCTTCTTCCGAGGTCAGGGAAACAGCGGCAGTTCAGTACCTAATGCCCATTGCCCCGGAAGTTTTGAATGGCGAACAGGCAACTTTGCAGACTGATATATATTCTCTCGGCACTGTAATCGCTCAGTACCTGTCCGCTCCTGTTTCAACTTTGAAAGAGATGGATTCTACGCGGGAGCAGTGGAGCACAGGGATATTCACCGGGCAGATGTTCGATGCACAAATAACACCTATTCTTCGCAGATGTTGTACTCAGGATCCGAAAAAACGATTCCCAACCGCTATGGCGCTTCTTGACGCCATAAACGCCTTGTAACTTGTCTGGATAAAATCACTGTTACTGGTCAAGGTGAAGTATGAAACTGCAATGGATTTTATTGTCTTTGATCGCTTTTCTCGCGCCGAAAAAAGAGGCCCACGCTTGGAGTACACGCACATAAGACACTAAAAAAGCCTTTTTTGTGTCTCTGCATGGATGCGTTATAAAACGGAACAAGAGTTTTAATGATGGTTTCATGTAACTTGAAATAATATGCCGGATGCGCCAGTACATTGGTTTAAATGTGTAAGGCGCATTTTCTTTTTTATCGACAGCGCAATTATAGCGGAGGAGAACGTCGCTGTACCCGACCTTGTACATGCGCAACATGCGATATGATAGTAACATTTTACGTGATGGCACCCAGTGGTATACAACAAGTTGCGGATCATACCAGAAATAGGGTTCATGCTCAAATATTTTGAGGAACAATTCTGTTTCCTCTCCCATGCGTGTTTCATTTCCAATCATACCAAGCTCTGTCGAGAATCCCCCATATGAATTAAATAGGGATTTTTTAAAACACATGTTTGACCCGGAGAAACCGGTATGTGCTAATGGCGGTTGTAGAAATTTCGCATTATCTCCGCAGGAAGCTTTTTCAAATGATTCATGAAACCAGATGGGCGGTTCGCACTCATGCCATGGTAAAATTTGCCCGCCGACCACAACAGGTGTTGGCGTTACAGTATCATAGTTAATAAGAATTCTCTCGCACCAGTTCGGACTGGCTTTTGCATCATCATCAATATATACGACGTATTCACCCTTTGCTTCCTTCCATCCTCTGTTTCTGGCGTGGCTCAGCCCCTGTTCCATTTCTTTTATCATGCGGAACTGGGGATACTTACTGATAAATTCCTGCACGCGTTCAGCAGTGGCATCAGTGGAATTATTATCTATGACGATAACTTCGAATAATGCAGGATCAAGCGCCTGCGCAACTAATGATTGCAGGCAGTCTCCAATAAGCTGTTCCCTGTTGTATGTGCATACAATAACTGAAAGACGAATTTTTTTATTCATAATGGACACACCAAACCTGTACTGAAACCACCATTAATCAACGATTTTTAATAAGTGATAAAACTTCTTTAAATATCTTTTTTTCAACAAGATAACATGAGGCAGAATACGTTATGACACCGACTCCTACTACGATTGCCAGAAGGGTATATATATTGAGTTCGTGTAAAAATATTCGTGTTAAATAGGTCATTAACGCCATCAACAAAGTGCATGTAAAAAGTTTTGTTAAAACCGACACGATCTGCAGAAAATTTATCTTCCCGATTCTTGCAACATTGTAAAAAATAATGATATCCAAAGAAGCCTGAACGCATAACACGCCAAATGCAATACCAATAATACCCCATGCACGGAAAATCATCAACGTGATTGTACATGAAATCAGATAGAAAATACTGATATAAAATCCGATATCAGCTCTGCCCTTGGACAACAGCAGTGAATTGTAGGGTGCGCAAACTGTACGAAGCAATCCGACCATGCACAATATCTGAAGAATCGGGATAGCTGTTGACCATTGATCGCCGTATGCAATGGGTATGAATAAAGGCGCCACTACCGCCAGGCCAGTAAGAATTGGAAATGTAATAAACGCAATAAATCGGGTCATTTGGCAATATCCGTACCGTACTTTTTCCTGGTCATCCTGTATCTTTGAAAACATAGGGAACGCAACATTCAATATAATCGGATTAATCTTAGTCAGAGGGATAGTAATAAGATTATATGCCAAAGCATAAAAACCCAATGCCTCTGCCCCAAGGAATCTGCCTATTATGAGGTTGTCCACATTGGCGGATAGGTAACCTATTATCCGATCTCCCATCTGGAATGCGCCGAACCGCAAATAACTTTTGACTTCGCTGAAACGAAAATAAAATTTAGGAAGCCAGGTTTTCCTGAAATAAATAAAACAAAAAAATACATAAAAGACATTGCAGATGATCTGACCGAACACAATGCTTAATACGCCGCAGTTCAGTAATGCAAGGATGATTGCGGAAATGGAGTATATCACCGTAATCGATATATCAATTATCGCCAGAGGTTTAAACCTCATTTCCTTGATAAGCAGTGTATGAAACAGCTGTGTCGACGGAATAAGCAGGAAGATGCATGCAGAATACATAAGGTAATGCGCTATCAGCGGTTCTTGGAAATACCACGCCACCGGATACCTGATAACCTGTATGATCAGAAAAATAATCAGCCCGATAATATTGTTCAGCCAGAAAAATGTGGAAAGATGTTCTTCCGGTACATCTTTGCGCTGGACAATGGCGTTGCTCATGCCCAGACTGGAAAAATTAAAGCCGAAATTGATCACGATCATAATCATGCCCAGCAAACCGAAATCGGACGGGCTCAATATGCGCGCCAGCACCATAGTGGTACAGAAACTCAGCACTTGCGATGCGGCCATCTGTACTGAATTCCATTTAACGCCGCTTATTGCTTTTTGGCGAAGGCTCATCTTATTTTTGCTCCCGGATTAATACGTATCGCAGGTTGGGTTCAACGCTTCGGTAGTTATCGGTATATTTCCCGTTTATATTATCTTTTAGGGATTCTGCGGCGCAACCCTTTTCTCTACATTCGGGTATTTAAATAATCCTTAAAAATATGCTGTGCAGGAAAATTCAAACCATTTTTTAACCACCTTCTGACGAAATTATGCTTTTTTATTACTACAATTATGATTATAATAGTATACACAACAGCAGTTAAGGAGGAACGCAATGATTTCACCAGCTTTGTTTACCGTCTTTGTTTTAATGATTATGAGCCTCATTCCACATCCCTCGTTCTCCCAGCAAAACAATACGCCAAATATCCCTGATACCATCTTCCTTGAGGCAAATGCGACATTCGAGAGTTCGAATATCTGTCCTGCGCTGTCCAGTACTCTTAGCGGCTCAACAGGATGTACTGTTTATTCTAAAAGCGGAAATGAATTAAACGTTAAACTGCGCATAGAAACTGGAAATGAACCGACAGGTTTATTCATGGCATGGAATATTTCCTGCAACAGGAAAATACCTGATCTTCCGGGAATGCCATTCGTTTTCGCCGCATCAGACACCACGCGAGACACCCTTTTGAGCTGGCTGAAAATGCGAACCAGAAAAGACCCGTCGCTTATATTGCCGCTTAGCCCGCAATATCTCGATAACGGTACTATCTATACCAACCTTCAGGCGATAACAGGCAAAGCGTTTATTATTGATAACTCCACCGATAAAATATCTGTTCAGGAATACGCCGCTGTCACCATTCCGGCAGGCGCAATAAACCTGACCAGAACAGGTTCTGACAATATGGATAAAACAGGGATCCGTATTTCCAGTTCGTCAATCATCCTTGATAACATAGACAAGCAGTTATTCAAAAAACATCTGTTTAAACATAAGATACGCGGCAGGTCTTTTTCCATGTCCAGCGCTGATTTTGTCGCAGTACAGCGTTATCCTGTTGAATCGGAACTGTTCGTCAGCTCAGTATCATCGCTGGAAGCCGTATTGACAGACCTGTACTCATCAGGGCTCGGAACACCCTCTGCAATACGCGCATCGATTCGCCAGCTCGCGCAGGTTGAACTGTTACAGCGCAAAGCGCAAACGGTATCCGCGGTATCGGACATGGTACTGCTGGAAAAAAGCCTTGAGAAGATGGCGGAAAACGGCGATATACCTGCGGATAGCATTTCTCTCCTTGAGAGCAAAACTACCCTTGTGCTGAATAATCTGGTGAAAGCCAATTTTACCGTATCCGACCTGACAATCACCCTGTCTCCTCCGATTTCGCTGGCGAGCGCGGTCTGGTACGTGAATCAGGCTGTTACGTACCCGCACCCAGACGGTACCACCAAGCCGGACGGGTCGGAGTCGCATCCGTTTGTCAGTATCGTTCAGGCATTTGAGGCGGCGGACGGGCTGTCGGTCAAAAACCTGACTCTCTATGTGCACGCCGGTGTGTACAGCGAACCGTTACTTATTTCCCGGAACACCACGTTAAACGCCATATCCGGCGAGATGGTTATCATCTCAGGCACTATTATCAACCTGAGCGCTTACAGCCTGAACATCACAGGGTTTTACCTTGTCGGCGCGGACGGGCCGGGAGCGGTATTTGTCAGCCATTCCGACGCGAAGACATCCATTGCCGACACCGTTGTACAGGACGCCACCCGGTTCGGGATTTACCAGTATGGCGGAAGCCTCACTTTAAACGACGTGGCAGTTTACCGCACGCACACCGAACCGAGCCAGCAGATTTTCGGGACGGGTATATGCCTGCGCGGCGGCGTGAACGCGTCTCTTAACGATGTCATATCCGACAGGAACGAATCGTTCGGAATATATGCGGAAGGCCCTGATACAAACCTTATTGCCGCACGGGTAACTGTGAACGAAAATATCCTCAATCCCTTATTCAGAGACGATTACGAAGCTAACCCGAACGGCGGACTGTTTTTTGGCGGCATCGCGGTGCTGTCCGATGCCTCCGCAACCATATCCGTTTTGCGCATGGCGCAGAATGAAGGGTCGGGTATTATTGCTCAGGGCGCTTCGGTATTGCTTGCGGACGTAACCATCAATGATACACATAATTACGAACCTGAAGGCGGATGGACGGGCGGTATCACGTATGGCGGCGGCACGGCGGCATGGGCGCGGAACGGAGGATACCTGTGCATCACCAATTTTCTTATTACCAGATCGAGCCTTGCGGGAGTAATGATCAGCGTGGGCGGGGAGATGGATTTGTCGTACGGTGAAGTCAGTTATAACACCATAGGCGCCGTCATTTTCGACGAGACATTCGATTATACCCGGCTGACCAATTACGTCCGGTATAAAGAAAACGGGACGAATTTGCAGTCCGTATCATTGCCGATTCCTGACCCCGATCTTTAAGATAGGTTGGGCGCAAAATTTTTTGCAATGCGCTTTCCAGATATGAATATGGGCGGTTCATGAATAATGACCCGCCTTTTTTTCGAAAATTGAGACGTACTCGTTTTGCTTTACCAAATCTGATAAATCAAGATAGTCATAAGATTTGTTTCATATATATTTTTTTTGATTTACAATTTGCACGCAACTGGTTCGAATCCGGCACCGGGGGAATCAAACAAACACCAAAACAGCTCGAAAAATTATGTCTATTGAACGGTATGTGGTGAGGAACAAAAATATTTATTTTCTTAAAACAAGCTATGTTTTATACTCTTTTGAAACTTAACCATAAAATAAGGATTGAATTGAATGCCTGCAGAAACAGCTAACAAAAATAACAATGGAAGTACGGCCGTGCAAAACATACGACAGATAGACTCGACAGCCAATCCTGCACCTTTAGGCTTAATGGGATTCGGAATGACAACAGTTCTGTTAAATCTCCATAATGCAGGACTTTTTAAGCTGGGTTCGATGATTCTTTGCATGGGTATATTCTACGGTGGATTAGCTCAAATCATTGCCGGAATTATGGAATGGAAAAAAAACAATACTTTTGGCACAGTCGCTTTTACATCGTACGGTTGTTTTTGGCTTTCTCTGGTTGGATTGATTGTGCTTCCCAAAATGGGGTTAGCTGAAGCGCCCGAAAATGCGGCCATGGTTGCTTATCTTGTCATGTGGGGGATATTTACTCTTGTTCTGTTTATCGGGACACAGATCGGAAGAGCGT
>QZJZ01000058.1 GCA_003599815.1 Candidatus Auribacter fodinae | reverse complement strand
TGTCTGGTTCATACATGTTATTATATTCCTGAACAGCCTCCCATCCATATTCAAGATCATTAAGATATGTTGACCAGATTACCGGAAAATCGTTAGGGTTGAAAAAATCCATCAGCGCGCCCGGCGGGCCCTGAAGCAGATGCGGTTCCATATCGAGCATGATTCCCGTATAGCGTTCAACAACGCCGCTTTTTTTCTGGAATGTGATGATTTTATCTATTTTTTCCTCAAAATCAGGTCTGATATTGCCTCGTTCGTCATCGTAATCGCGAGGTATGGAAAACTCAGGGTCAGCAAGCACTATATACACCTTAAACCCGCGGCTGTTCATCTCTGCAAGAAACAAACGCATGTACTCAGGCTGGAGAATGGTATAGGTGTACGTCGACATATACACATTTGTGATACGCGCATCAGGATTGCCATGTGGCGCTTCAATAAAACTGATAAAATCTTCCCAGAGAGTAATGGACGAATCATGTGCGACAAAGTCATCGACAATCCGTTCGGATATACTCCAGACCCACAGCCCCCGTTCAGCGCCTATTACATCGGAGCTGAAAGCAACCGCCGCCAGTATGCATCCTGCAATTAACCCAACAATCAGCCGCTTCATAACCTTTTATCCAGTTCTTAGTTCTTGTTTGTTTTCGACATTCTGCGCAGAACAAATGCCCCGAAGATACTCAGCATTATCGCGCCCGGTTCAGGCACGGCAAACCCCATATTATCAATCAGCATGTCAAAACCCGTGTCGCCGACCGGCTGGAACAACAACTCCAGCTGGCTGTAAGGGCCGTTGGCATAATCCCATACAACTGACGGATCTGCAACACTCAGCCCCAGATCAAAAATGAATGTTGCGGTATCGCCAGGCGCCAGTGTTTTTATATTCACCGGATTAAAATCCTTATCAAAGGCATAATAGATTGATGAATTCGAGTTGGCTCCGTTCGGCCCGATACGCGGTAAAATATCGACATCATTTGCCCCTATGTTTCTTATATCAAACACCAGCGTAAAATAGTTCGAAAAAAGCGGGTCAAATGCAAACGATGCCCCATTGAAGGAACTGAGTATCATCGTTCCGGGAGAATCGCCTGCATAATGAAGCGCCGAAGTTGACGTTATGCCAAGCATCCCTGCCGCGCCCCCGGATATACCGCCGCTTAACAGCTCCGTCGTATACATTGCATACGGATTATGCTCAAGGTACTGGAACATAGTCAAATCCGACGCGCTTTCAAAATACGCTATTTCAGGCGGCTGTTTTACCGGATTGACCACAAGACTGCCTCCCGCCGCAGGATTGTCCTGTGTTATCACAAAATCGCGATAAAAGTGATGGGTTGCCCCTGAAGCGATTGAAGGCAGAAACATACATAACGCAAGCGCACAAAAGATTACGGTTCTCATTGGTTTTTCCTCCCTGATAGAGTAAGATCTATGACATATATTTCATTTCCGATTATCGCAAATAACTTGTTTTCAATAATTTTAACATCATATACCGCTGAATTCACCGGGTTATAAGCGTGCAGGACAGAATACGGATCGCAGATAAGAGAATCGTTCAGGAAATTAATATCCATAATATTCAGGTTGAAAGATTTATCCGGGTTCCGCCCGGAAAATGCCAGATACTCGTCTCCTGCTCCAAAAAATTTGGAGGTAATGGAATCATTATCGTAAATCACTGCACAATCGTGGTTCCCGACGCCAGACTCATCCGGGACAATCAATGCCAGTCCCGTTGACCCGACAAATGCGGCAAACAACGAATCGTCATTGGAAAACACTTTGTAAAGGCTCGAGGAGGTATCCATCATCATCCGTGTAATTGCCGAAATGCTTTCAGCAGGGTGATTAGGATTAAACACGGTTATATAGTTGGAATCGCATCCCCATACTCTTCCTGAAACAGCGTAGGCACGATCCAGAGAGGAATCTTCAGCATTATGTTCGATGTAAATGTCAGTTGTATGAGGAGAAACCAGAGGGCACCGTTTAAATACTCCCGTATCGAGATTCAGCTGGAATATGTCCATGCTTCCGGTCGATACGCTGTTCCACACATACGCGTAGTTCACATCAGGGCTGTCAGCAGGCGAATAACCGACTGCGCCGGAAGGAGAGATGTACCTTGATACGGCGGCTTCGCGCACCTGCTGATTGCCCGCGTTATCCCATTCAGCAACATTAAACCATGTACACATGCGAGAGACTAACGAGACCACCAGAATATAATCATGTGTACGCGCCATACAGATCGGGTTTACTACCTGCATTCCCGCAGGAATTGATTTGCGTACAGCCTGAACTGATCCGTCATTGTCAACATTAAGATGAATTCTGACTATCGATAAAGGCCCGGTTTGTGTCGGGCTGAAAGCGTATAAATCAGAACGAACCTCATCATAAAACAAACCTGAAGGGGCAAAATAGTCCAGCCCCGCTTGATTTGCCAGCTTATCAAACAGTTTCGTCATCATTAACAGGTCTTGTTCCGCACCCGGTATATCAGATACTGTGGTATAGATTTTCCCTGACGTATCATTATCCATCGGTACATTGACGCTGAAAACATGAGTATCATTATCAGAAGAGACATGAAGCGCGGGGACTTTCTCATTATTGACCACCACTGCCACATTCTCTGAAACCGTACCGCTCTTATGCGATTTTACCGTTACGGTACTGCCATGCTGAACGAATACAGGGGCGTATTCTATATGAGGATAAATATCGCTCAATTTTGTGACAGACAACCCTTCCATATTGGCGGCAAACAATTTATCGCCTTTCCAGTCAAGCCCGGCGATTTCCCGAGCCGTTGCTGATTCCGGAAAATGACAGTAGGTCAACCCTTTTTTCAAATCATACACACTGCGCAGAGTAAAATAAGTGTCTCCGGCAGTGATTGTATAAAATACAGGGCGAAGCTCGTCATACAAAACCAGCCCGGCGCCATAATCCGCGGTATCAAGCTGTTCGCCGGATGACGCGAACCGTTTTATAGTATTTCCGGTATACATCATAAATTCAGCGCCGTTGAAATCAGGAGCTATCCTGAGTTCGCTTAACTCGTTAGCCGCAAGAGAATAATTCACTGTCACGCGTTCTAACGCAGAGGTTTTCGAATCATAGCGATACAGATCGAAACCACCCGTGTCGTTATCTTTGCACAAAATATACGCAACGCTTTTATTGCTTGATCCAACCACGTCGATTGATTCATAGCCATCACCAACAGAATACTCTGTCACTGAATGCGATGTGTAATCTCTATCCACCCTGATTCCAAACAGGCGCGCCGGAATACCTGTTGTACCTACAAGAATAGTGCCGTCCTGAAGCCATGCCAATGATGACGGCAGGCTGTCCACTCCCGTATCCGGCAGGGAAACCAAGGGCAGTAACCTGTTATCAGCGGTAAGATCAATTAATTCCATCATGTAATACGGCGCAGTGACAACACATGCCGCATCCTCCGTGCAGGACGTGTCTATAAGATATGCCGAATCCCCTGATGTGATAGCAAGCTCATCCAGATGGGCAGGCATATAATTTGTCATGCCATAACGGGTAATACCGGAACCTGTAACTATTAACAACTGATCACGGCAGTTATCATAGATCAGATCAACAACCGGAGTATTGGATATAGATCTATCCAATTCAGCCTGAATAAAATGGTACCCATCCCTGAATATAAACGAACCGAGCGGGTTACTGATTTTCACGTCAACATACCGCGACTGCGGTGAAGTTATAGAAGGAAGAAAGAAAGAGAATGAAGTGTCCGATAAAGTAACGTTGTTCAGATCTCTCTGTGTCTGCCCGACAATCAGGTTATTTGCGAAAATCATATGTTCACCGGTAATTGTAACCATTGTGTTGCCGCGCCATGGGCCGATCCGGGGCTCAACAGATGTTATTACTGGGACTGATGACACAACCTTAAACGAACGCTCCCCAAACGTGGCGCAGGCACCAAACGAATCGCAGGCGACAGCGTGAAACGTGTGTGTGCCATCGGTAAGCACACTCATGTCATCATATATAAAACTGAAATATACCGTTTCGTTTTCCGGTTCGGAATTCGGAATCCGGCGAATCAGCATATCGTCAACATACACTTCCACACAGGATATATACGAACCGAAACTTACATTGGTGTCAAGATCCTGCGCCCAGCCTGAAACCGCCAGCCCGGTTGACGGCACAAACGTTTCTGCCACAGGAGAAAGAATTGCACCGTCCGGCGCATTGTTCAGAAAAACCTTTTGCGCAGGCAACTGTATATTATGTTCTCCGTCATTAAGATTCACGGATATTTCAACATAGCCGGACTCGCCGCCGCGTTCCCATTTTAATTCAAACCCTGATTTATAATTACTCCCCCAGAATGGTATCTCGCTATTGATCGCGTGAAGCGATTTAACTACTGTCGAACTAATTATGTCTCCGCTTATTATATTTTTCAGGGTAATTGACATGTTCTGGTTATCATCAAACGCCCAGCCGTTAATGATAAGGTTTTTATCAGATATAACAGCCGTATCCTCATGGCTCACAACCGAATTGATTCCCGTGACATGCCCGAACGGCATGTCATCAACGCTCATGTACTGACCGTACTTCGCGGAGCTGAGAATCATGTTATACCCTGATGATGTATTATAAAGATTACATACCAGAGGCACTGACGTTACGGCAGAAGAAACCGCGTTTACCGTAAAATTCACCGTAACGCCAGAGTTTCCGGCAATACTGACAGGCGCAGAGCGTACCTTGAAATATTCCGACGAATCTATGACTTGCAGACGAAGAGCACCGCTTCCCATGTTTTCAGTCAATTGTCCAGGTAATTGGGTAGTATCAATAGTGATTGCAGCACTCCCCATCTCCAACGGCTCCATGACACCGTCACGGTCATTGCTAAGAGCAAAACCGTCGGAAGTGCTGAAGGTATGCTGAGCGTTGCTGTCATTTTGCAGAACTACACTGAATAAAGGATCGGTTTCAAGCATGTTTATGTAGAATGACGCACCTGTACTGGCATACGACTTGAACCCGAGACGGTAAGGGTCATCATTGTCCCCGTCATTGTCAGCATCGTATGCATACAGTGACGTTAGTAATCCTAAAATAAGCAGTAACATGAAACCGGTCGTTTTCATAACATTATTCCGTTTCAGGTAATCCTCTGGTTATTTCACACGTCTGTCCATTTATTGAAAACTCGATAGTCTGAGAAAATTCGTATACTTTGTCTTCGTATCCCGCCTGAATACTAATTACCGCGGTGTAGGTTCCATTTTCAAAAGACACATCATCAGGCAGTTTTGTTACATATTCATGCGATTGCCCGGCGATTATTCCCCATTCGCCGTCATTAAACGGGATATCTACGGCAGTGCCGTTTTCTTTATGCGTAAGCCGCACAACGCCTCGGGGACGAATATGCACGTTTCCGGTATTCCTGAGGTTCAGGCTGATCGACCCCGCGTTTTTGTTGCGGATAATGAGTTTATCTACTGTAAAACTAAATTGTTCAGTGCCGCGTACAGCGACGTATATTGGAATGGATGTGCGCAGGGCTATGTCCGCTCCCATCACAGTACCTGCGGATTTGTCTTCAGATATGGAAAACCACGCGTTGTACTCGCCGGATGCCCCTTCAGGGATACGAACGGTATACGCGACATTTTTCACTTCATTCGGGGCAAGAATAATTTTATCTGTTTCTATTTTAAGCCATTCCGGGTCAATAACATTAGGAGTTCGGTTCGACCACTGGATATTGACCCCTACCGGCTCGTCAGACATGTTTTTCAGGATAAATTTTTCTTCGAATCCTTCTCCGGGCGGAACTTTAGCCTCAACACGCGAAGGAGATATCGACACCGCCGCCTGCGCTGAAGCGGCTAAGATCGGGATTGCCAGTATATTAATCAGGGTGAGTATTCTTTTTGCATTCATGATATCACACATTGTATGGTTGGTTCCTGTTTCAGTGCTGGTTGATCAGGCAGGCGGGAGAGAGCCTGCCTGACCAGCCTGTTAAATCTCAATTGCCGCGCAGGTCAAAATATACTACACCGGAATACGTTCCGCTGCCAGCGGTTGATTCATCAATGCCGAGTGAAATACCTATAGGGTCAGTAATAGGATGTCCAAGCTGAGCGAGTATTTTTGGAGCCGCACCATAATCTTCGCCTTCCAATTCAGGAATAAATCCGAATTCAGCATCATCGGGGTATACCTTACTGTCCCATTTGGTAACATCAATTTCATCACCAAATTCATATGTTGTGTCAGCACCAAATATAGCTTCACTGCGAATTTTTACAGGCATGTAGTGTGTAAAACTACCGATTGCCAGTTTAACTCCACTAAATTGACCGATATGGTTAATAATTTTTGTGTCATTGTCCGAGTCCAATATGTTTTGAGGAACCGTCTTGCCCGAAAAATTGTTTGTATAGGTAACCACTTCCCAAGCACCTTTGGGCTGAACAATAATATTTGCATTCGCAACGGTTACTTTACGGGTTCCACATGCATTTAGACCAAGGGTACCACTATTAAACTTGCTAACAGGAGTATCGTTGTCATACTCCAAAGCAATGGTCCAATTATTAGTATCGTTATCACCTTCAAAGGTGAGGTTGACTTCCACACTTGCTTGTTTGACTGACTTGTCTTTTGTGAAAATTGGGTTGATCTGTGCGGATGCCGCGGTCACCAAACTCGCCAACAGCGCGATTACTGATAAACTTATGAGTCGTTTCATTTTTGTTCCTCCTTGTTTTTTCCGGTTGTCCGTTTGTTACGGTTAAAAAGTTTGCACCTCCTTATTTTCTTACCTGTTTCCAAAGCCATTTATTTCTGCAGAAACTACTGGTTGTCTCAATTTCCTATAAGTTCAACGTATACCTTTCCGACATAAATCCGGTTCGGGTACGTCACTGCGTTACTCGCATATTTGGAGTTAAACAGGTCGAGCCCAAAAGTCATTTCTATCCTGAATGGAGCTTT
Source organism: Candidatus Auribacter fodinae (assembly GCA_003599815.1). Classification (GTDB taxonomy): domain Bacteria; phylum Auribacterota; class Auribacteria; order Auribacterales; family Auribacteraceae; genus Auribacter; species Auribacter fodinae. Next base: position 12,868 of record QZJZ01000058.1, on the reverse strand, counting down.
ATTCGTCACAATTGAGGCAATAACTTTTTTTGCGCTTCCGTATGTTCCTCTTGCAGGATCAATAGCCATCTTTTCCGGTATTCCGTAAAACGATTTATTCCAATCAGTTTCCGTTATCACCCCGTTACTATCTACAGGCGCTGTTGTTTCACCGGGATCTGCAGTCATCGGAACCCAGACTTTAAAAGAGATAAAATACGGCGGATTTGATTGTTTCCATGGTTTGGGCGGGTAAATCCCGCTGTAGTACTCAACACGGGCACTTTTATCAGACACGCTCCGGCTTTCAGGGAGCAGCATAGACCTTAAGCCCAGATCATTAATGTTATCTGTGTACATAATAATCTCATACGCGCTTTTCGCCTGCCAGCTCAGATAGGTTGTCCCAAGAGCCCTGTATTGTCCGTATCCTTTTCCTGATTTCGGCGCGAACCCATCGGCCGCAGTTTTCATGATAAGATTCTGGTCAAGTATAAGATATACAGGATTCGGATTGTAATTTACGGTAATTTCCATTTTTACCGCCGCTTTTTTGACCGACTTGTCTTTTGTGAAAATTGGTTCTGAACCGACAATTGAGCACATTAAATTACTTACAATCATAAGACAGGATACAAAACAGTAATTGATTTTAATCCTGATTCCCTTTTTCATGTAGACACACCCCACCTGGTAAATCACGTCGATTTTTATAATTTACATTTTAAATATTTTTATTATTATCCTGATTCTAATTACGATAGACATAAATGTTGGTAAGATTGTTTCATAAAAAATTTATTTTATTCGTTACAGCAAAATTTTATTTTTGTTTATATCTTATAAAAGGCAACTTACAATATAATTATTTTTATAACAATATTATTCAATCAATACATACTTCGATCTAATCATACCATTAAAGTGTGATAAGTATTTTTTATAGATTTACATCAATAATATTTTTTAATATATTATTTCGGTTTTGTATGATTTATCACTACTACTATCAACAAAAGGATATCCTCCTAAAAGTTAATGTTAAACATTAAGTTTGCAACTAATAATAACTACATCTTTATTATTTTTTAAATTCACACCATAAAAAGAGGAATTCAAAAAAGACAAATATTTTTTGCAACAATATCAGGACACATCAGTCATTGTAATTATACGCACTTCATGTCATGTATTTTTTCCGTAATTGTAATTACTACGCTAAAAGGAGATTCAGGGATGAAACTGCTGTGCGGTATTCTCACAGGGTTGTGGATTTTGGTTTCCGGTATTGCCATAGCGGGCACAACATATTATGTCAGCCCGGCTGGCGATGATACCAACGATGGAATCACCCTGCCATGGGCGACCATCCAGCATGGCGTTGAATCCTTGTCTCAGGGCGATACGCTGATCGTGCAGGAAGGCATTTATTATGAGCCGCAGGGCATAATGATCGACAATGACTCTAATCCTAACATTTCCGGTACGGAAACCGAACCTACCCGCATCATTGCGCAAGGGGAAGTAAGAATTATTACTGCTGAAACCAGTAGCACAACCTCATTTGCCTATTACCGTGAAGGGCCGTATTATGCTAAGTATTATGATATCAACAACTCCGTTTTCATTAATAATGTCAATTATGTTATTTTTGAGGGTTTTACCATTTATCCGACTGCTAAATATGGTAGAGGGGTCTTCATGAAAAACTCTTCATATTGCAACTTGCTCAACCTCAAGTGTCTACGCAAAATTTATGCTTTTGGAATAACACTTCAGCAATCCGATAATTGTAAATTAATTGGTAATATATGTTCGAATTTACAGAGTTACGGACAATTTTACGCAATTTATCTGGATCATAGTTCAAATAACGAGCTCAGCCACAATATATGTTCGAACAATGCGGCATTTGAATGGTCTGGTATAGGTGTAGGGATCATGCTTAATAAGAGCCACAATAATACAATCCATCACAATATCTGTAATAATAATTCGCAATCTGGCCATGGCGGGGGCAATCACGGTAAGGGGATAGGAATATATACGGCTAATGGCATTAATAATGATATTTTTCAGAACCGGATACAGAACAACGAAAACTATGGCATATATTCTTCTGGTTCAAACTCTTTTATGAATAACATCTTCTTTCAGAATAAATTTGGAAGCATACTATCAAACGACGGCGATAATACACTAATTGCAAATAATCTTTTTGTTAATTCTCCTGTAATAGACGCAATCGGTACTATCTCAAATAACACTTTTGTATCGTATTCTTCAAGTCCAAATATAGTCATCAAAACCAATAAAAACAATCTTCTAATAACGAACAACATTTTTTACGCAAAGTATCAGTCAACTGAATCTCCGGTATTCATTGACTCAGAAAATGACGGTTTTATTATCGATTACAATTCTACGAGCCGCAACGCCGGGAGTATTTCTAATTATGATAATGAAGGCTCAAATAATCTCTTGTATGTAGAACCAGATTTCCGCGATCTCGATATGTATAATTGTCAATTGTTCTCTACTTCTCTCTGTATCAATACCGGAGTTGATGGCTCAGCTATGGGCATCTATGGCGGAGAATACGCGATTATCGATACCGACAATGACGGCATGCCGGACGAATGGGAAATACGTTATTCGCTGAATACTACTGAACAGGATGATGCTGTCGACAGTGATAACGATGGATTTACAAATTATCAAGAATTTATTTACCTGCTTAATCCAACGGATAATGATTCTGATAATGACGGGTTGCCTGACAATGAAATTACAATATATGGCACATCCCCCTACTACTACGATTCTGATTTTGATATGCTCTCTGACTATAATGAGGTGATGATTCGCCATACATATCCTACAAACTCAGATTCTGATAGTGACGGGCTCTCTGATTATGAGGAAATAAACGGCTGGACAAACGGTCAGGGCACTTTTTATACATCGCCTACTGACTCTGATAATGATGACGATGGATTAAAAGACGGCTCGGAAAAAAACAACAATACTAATCCATTTATTAAGGATACCGATAGTGACGGGCTGACCGACTATGATGAAGTCACGGCAAGAGCCTATATTGGCAACATTTACTATACTTCAGATCCGACAATAACGGATACAGATAATGACGGTGCCAGCGACTATGAAGAAGACCAGGCTCACACAAATCCACGCGACCCCATATTTAACCCAACTCATTCTCCAACAGTGACTATAATCGATTGGGACTATTATACGGAATTCACGCTTCGGGGTTCTGCTTCGGGTTCGAACAGCGGTGCGGCTATCGAAAATGTATTATTTTGTATAAAAGCAGGCTCTCCATCTGATGAAGAATACGAACCGGCGCTCATTAATGGCGGTGCAGGGACTGACAATGTTCAGTTCGTTATAACAAAAGAATTATTTGAATACGCGTATAATCTCTACATTAAAACATATGACTCTGACGGATACTACGGCATACAATATTTTTCTTTAAATAACACAATCAACAATCCTTATTTAGACAGCGACGGAGACGGGCTTAATAACTGGGAAGAGACGCATATCTACCACACCAATTCATTTGCTAAAGACACAGACAACGACGGGCAAAACGACCGCCTCGAAGTGTGGGCAGGCAGTGACCCGAATAACAGCGAGTCAGTATTCATGCACTCAATATCTCATGAAATTAACGGCGATATAGTAATCTCATGGAACTGCCTTACAGGCAGAGTTTACTCGGTGCTGGTATCAGATGAGCTGGACGGTGTCTATGTCCCTCTTATGACCGAAATTACCAACAATACAAATGGTGAAATATCGGTCATAGACTCAGGACTGGATGAAAACAATAACGAGTATCATGACGAGGAAGACATCTATCCACCCTATCTTGAATACGAATTGGTCTCAAGACGCTGCTACAAAATAGCTATTGAAATGCCGGAATAGCTTTCAGCCTCATCTCCGCATAAGTATCTCGAAAACATAGCGTTTATATGCTATAATAAGGCATACTTAAGTATAAAATCTTTTCATCAATCCTTATGGACTGCAATAATGAAAAAAATACACCTGAAACTCATTGCCGTAACAACCGTGTTTTCGCTTATCTGGGCAAATATTACGCCGGATATAATCGCGGCGGTTAAGGCAGACAAAGTGCGAATACCCGTTTATTCGGGAAATATCACCGATCAATGGCAATCCGATCAACAAGAGAGATTTGTCATTCATATTAAGGACAGCCACTGCAATTATGAAACACAGAATAATATCTTTCGCATTTTAGAGTCGCTTATCCGCAATAACGATATAAAACTGGTGGCAATGGAAGGCGCCGCCGGAGAAATTGATACATCACCATACAGGGTGTTTCCTGATAAAAATACCCGTGAATCCGTATGCGATAATTTCGTAAAAAAAGGTGTTCTTACCGGAGCGGAAAGTTTATCTATCTGCAACGGCAGTGAGATGCCATTTACTTTGTGGGGTATTGAAGATCAAAATTTGTACATTGAAAACCTGCTCTGCTTCAGGAATACGATGTTTGAAAACTCAAAAACCATTGCATGTCTCGATAAGATCAAATTGGCGCTTGATACCATAAGAAAAAACATCTATCCGGAAGCGCTGTATACTTTCGAGCAAAAGACAGACCGATACTACTCGGACACCATCAGTCTCACCGATTGGGCGGTTTACCTCCGCTCTATGATTGCACACCTTAATCTAGAGATATACGGGTTTGATGAGATTGAAAATCTTGCCGCCATTGTTCGGCTTGAAGCCAAACAGCTTGATTATGCTCAATTTAACCTAGAACGAAAAATGCTTCTGAAGGAAATCGACAACCTTGTTGACGAATCACAGATGGCGAATATCTCAAAATATGATATTAATTACGAACTCGGCAAGCTGTCCGCGCTGGACTATTTAGAACAATTATCCCCTTATTTCCTGAAAAATACTGAAAAATATCCGGTTTTAATATCAGTGTATGAACTTGAACAGAGACGCCGTCAGTTCAACCATGAAACCCTGCTTTCCGAACTGGAATCCGCTGAAAACGCTGTACGTAACGCGTTAGCCGACAAGTCCGGCGACATTGATCTGCCTGATCTCGCAATACGAATTCATGCGGTCACGAAATCCGTGTATATGCACGAAAAATTAGTCCGAATTCAGTTCACCTACAAAGAGCTGAATGATTTTGACAGCGGCACTGTTCTCGACATCAATGACATTCTCTTTGACCTTGAAGATATCGCGCAGGCACACAACGTCAGGATTGCCCCCGAGATATCTTCTCCGCTCTTTCAGCAGACAATCGCAGGCGCTACAGCATCAGCAATGAAATTTTATGATACTGCTGATAAACGGAGTCAGGTGATGGCTGCGAATCTGGTCAGGAAGATGGATGAGAACGACATATCCTCGTCCGTTATCATTTCCGGCGGATTCCACAGCGCGGCTATCGAACAAATCCTTCGTGAAAACAATATATCGTATCTGACTATAACTCCCGCATCGTCAGTATCTGATACCGAAACGTACACATCTCTCATGCTCAATGAACAGCTTGACCTGAGAAAACCGCAACTGTCTGCCGGCAGGTACATCTCTTTCCCTGTACTTTTAAGTTCGATTGTGGATGATTCATCTTATTTCAGTTCACTGCGGCAAGACCTTGCAAAGAGCATGCTTCAATCTAAAGGACTGTCGCTTGCGGAATATCGAAACCTGTTAAAAAACGACAGCATGCTGATCACGTTCAACAGGTTGGTTGCTATAGCCAATTCGTTGCCGGGAAACAAACCAGAGATAACATCCTTAGATGAATTAATGGCAAATATTTCGCCTGAGGCTGTTTCCGGCTACATACTCAGTTATGACAACGCAAAGATTACCCGTGAAATAATGCTCTCCGGTATTTCAGAAGATACTATTGAATACAATGAAAAGAAAGTATTTGCGGATTATCTACTATCATTGCTCAGCATCGCGTTGTCAGTCAATCCCGGCACGAAAAGCGAAAGCGGCTTGCTGAAATTAATGCTGAAAGCGACTTTCGCACCAGACAAAAGTATCCTGAATAAAGCCATCCATGACAGGCTGGCAGGAATAGTATCTGCGGAAGCCCCGGATACGTTCACTCAAACCATGACTCAGGAACAAGGGCTCATCGACGAAAAAACTGCGGCACTGGCTCTGACATTGGCAGTCAAACTGGCAGAACAAACAGGAATGGAGCTATCCCCTGATTTCTCCATATCAGATATGTCCATCGCCAAAACAGGAATGCCATTTGTCTCCGGCCAGGATTTGGAAGACAGAATCTGGTTTGACATGACGATAAAAACTGCCGGCGGGCAGGCACGGACATTCCGGGTTAAATCAGCGCTCGACAACGATATCAGTACCGCAGATATGGACGGTTTTACCCAGATTGAATTTCCACGGTTTCCATACTTTTTTATGCCGGAACAATTCGAATCTCACAAGGGGTTTCATGTCACTGAACTGACCGAAAGTGTTCCAGCCATTCGCTTTAATCCGAAAGACCAGTATGCACCCAAATATTCCGAGCTGTTAGGACAATCAGCCGCCACAGCATTTATTTTGGGACTGGAAAACAGTACACTGGACAATATACATGTTGAATTCAAAAACGGTGAACCGGCAAGAATGCTCAACAGTGACCTTACCGCCGCGCTTCGCACGGCACCGCCCGCCATTCCCGAATTGATGAGACCGTTTGGCGATTTTCTGGCGGGAGCAAGGGCGGCAGGTGTAACTGCGGCAAACATTGATTCCCTTGCCCTGTCATTCCTGATCGGATTTGAAAATACGCTGAGTCAGGTTCAGGATTACTACTATCAACATTATGAACACCTCGCCGTGAATACTGTGCTGAATGACTCGGTACGGTGGAAGCCTGTTCTCTCCCGGATGGATTCCGCTCAGACTGACATCTTACCGATAATTACCTCGGCAGTGACTTACCTGAACTCCCGATACAGCCTCAATATACGGGCGAAGGCGATTGACGATAATCCGCTTAACACAAACGAAACAACGCGAATTCAACATTTTATCGAAAAACAGCAATTCTCCAGATTCAACCCTGAAGACCCTTCGATGAATTCAGCATTATACACAAATAAAACCGGCACTGTTTTCCTTAAAAAAACATCTTCCGCAATTTCACGAATACGAACGCGCTCAACATCCATCGTCGACCTGTTCCGCAATCCCGCAATTGTAATTAAAGTTCTCCTGACGCAGATCATAGCCATGACGACATTACCAGGAGGAGTACTTGCCGCAGAACGGCTCGGCGGCCTTGTCCCGCCGATGTATCAGTTCATATCTCCCAAAGGAGTAAAAGTTAATGGAGATATAATAAAAGAAGGCGTCATACAGCAAAAAGTACGGTATATTTCGGGACGGCAAATACTCAGCAGGGCTAAAGAAGGGAAAATCGACGAGGCGAAACGTATAATAGACCAGTATTTTGAAGCACAGAAGGAGTTGTGGAAACGAGGCGTTTTTGACCGTGACATGTGCTTTCATAACAACTATGGATTCGATGACCTCAACACCATTGAACTCAAATGCATTGATGTCGGAGGACTGGTAAGCAATCCGGTTTACGCCGCGGTTCATATTCTTTTAAATGTTAATTTTAATACACAGGTGGAAATTCTGCGCAGTTTCCTGCCTGAAGAACTCGCTCAGCATTACGTTAAACGTTACCATGAGATATTTACCCTATCCAATTTCATAACGCTTTGGAATTCTGCGCCGGCAGTGCCCGCTCAGCAGATTATGCTCAATCAGCGCGTTACATTTTCCAAAGTCGCGGACGGGTCTGAATTAGGGCCTGTCACTCTTGAAAAATTCCAGGTGAAATACAAAGAATCACAACTGATACAAAATTTTGTCGCGGCACATCGTTTCCGCCCTCTAAACGGAAAAGACGCCGCAAGCGACATGACCCTTTTCATAAGCGAAAACGGCAAGTTCATCTTGAAAGCTTCAGGGTCAGTCGCTCATACGGTAAAAAGTTACATGAAATCGTTTAAGTTTCTTCTGGGCAGTCTGGCAAAAAAACTCATACAGAAACCGTTGATTGGGATCGCCGTCGGCGCATCGGCTGGTGTTCTCATGGCAACATCGATGACAGCATTGAAAACTGTGGTAATTGCCGGTATCGCAACATTTGCCGGTTTGGCTCTTGTGATTATGCTGACAAAATCTCCGATCGGACGATGGTTTTTAGGACCGTTCATGCCGATCTTAACACCCCAGAAAGTCCAGATTGCAAACAAACGGCTCGGCGGACTGGTAGTACCGTCATACCAGTTCGATTTTAAGAATGGTATAGACCTTTATTATGGCGGAGAAACACTTCTCGTAAAAAACGGGCTGATACAGGAAAAAATGGACTATACACTTGAATCGGCATTGAAAAATCTTGCCGCAGAAGGAAGGGTTCACGATATCAACCGCCTCATAGACCGTTACTTTGAAGCACAGGAACAGATGTGGGCGCGCTGTGTTTTTGATATCGATTTCCTCTCTTTCTCACGTAATTACGGAGTAAATGACTTGCATAATTTTGATGTAAGAATGTTCGATATTGGAGGTGTAACTAATATCATCGGAAGAGCAATTCTGTCTATCCTGTACGAGGCAAAACTTGGCAAACCATTTGTATTAAAAGATTTAAGAGAAATAATTCCTGAAGAATGCGTACAGCATTACTCACAACGCTACAATGAGACGTTTTCTCTAAAAAAACTGTTTACCACATGGAATAAGGCTGATTATGCACCCGCCCAGTCCATAGATCTGGCTGAAGATATAGCGCTTCAGCAACCGCAGTACGGCCCACAGCAGGGACTTCCAGAAGACTATGACATTGACGCGATATCTCGCCAAATCGATCGGTTTCTGGCAGACATAGGACTAGAGGACGACAATGTGCTTCGCGGTAAAATATTCTCCGTTTATACAGATTTTGTCCTATCCCGCATACCAATTGATATATACAGTATTATTTCCCGTCAAAAATCTTTGCCGAACATGGCTGTACGGATGGTTGTATCACAAAGTTCATATATCCATAAACCGCTGGTGAAGATGTCGATGAAACTAATGAAATTGTCAGGGCAGAAAGATTTCGGCGGCATTTTCATGGCTGTGATCGAGACGGCTGTGATCGACCATATCCTGCGCCTCGACAAGAATGAACAACCGAGGATCAACCCACAATTCAAGCTCATCGATCAGAGTTTATAAGTTGGGCGTGCTGAAAAAACTTCTAAATTGCTCTTTTAAAATGTCATCATGAGGTTCGTTAGCGACGTGGTGACCTCATGTGTATGACACTATCCGGCGGAGGTGCCACAGCCCCTGCGGGGCTTCGCAATGACATTCTTTTGTGACTTTTTCATCGATCCCAACTTTTACAGCAATGACAGTCTACGGAATATGCCTTTTGCTTGTGCTGGTACAGGACGCTGTAAACATAATGAGCGATGCCAACATCCGTATTTTCATTTTTTATTCCGTTTAACAACGCATTACTGTTAATCGTATATTTGGCTTCTTGTTGAGTTTACGCTTCGACTATGATATAATAAAACATAGTTTTATTATAGGAAAAGGATTACTGGATATGCGCTGTTTTGCATTTTTACTATATACGATTTTGATCTCGGCCATTGGCGCTTCCGGATTCGTACTGTCTGCCGAACCCGCAAAGCCGCATATCACACTTATCGGGGATTATCACTGCCATTATACAACTCAGAAGGAAATAAGCGGCATAATTAGACAGGTTAGTTCGGAACACCCGGTTCCCGTTCTGATTGAAGGCGCTTATGGAAATGTTGACCTCTCTTTCCTTTCTCAATATCCAGATAGACATGCCGTGATCAATGTATCTGATTTTTTGTTAAGGCAAGGTATAATCAGTGGTGCTGAATATTGTTCTGTTGTATCCAGTACTCCTCATACAATTCACGGGATTGACGATCGGAAATATTATCTGTTGAGCTATAATATTTTTCGACAGGTTGCCGCCCGTGATAATGAGCTAAAAACTCTTTTATTCTTCCTTGATAAAAAGATCCAAACCAAGGTGCCGTCATTCTGCACCAAGGAATTTCTCGCCTTACTTGAACTGCAGGAAGCTGTTAATGCCGGATCAATTGATCTCGCGGACTACCTTGCAGATCTGATTCATCGTTATGCACAGTATATACAGACTTCCAATTATCCTCAAATCAGCGCTTTTCTTGACCAACAGGAAAAATTAGCCGGCTTGAACCCCGAACGTATCGAGGAAAGCAGAAAAACTTTTTTTTACATGTGCCAAAAATCTGTCCGGCGTGATGATATGCTCAGCCTGCAGAAATATTCAGCGCAATACAGTATCAACATACTGAATGCCGGTGAGTATCTTTCTTTTCTGTTATCACTGGCAGGCCAATACAAAATAGACGAGTCCCGGTTCAAGCCATTTTTCGACAGCCTTCGCCTTGAGTCATCGCTTATGTCCATGACTAAAGAAGTTGATTTGGAAACCGAACGATTGAAATGGGATATTCTCCATTGCTCTGCATGGACAAAAACAGAGCAAACAGCGGGAGAAATGATTTTATTCAAGGATTACTGCGCTCAGCTTTTTTCTTTCTCTGTTCCCGGGTATAAGATTGGTTTATATCGCGAAAAATTCGCTCAGTTCGACTTTACCTCCTTATATGATCTTCTGAACAAAAACGAACCGCACTCATTAACTCATAACGTATTTTCAAGCATGCTGGGAACCGCAGAACGTTGTTTTGAATTCTATGATTTCGCAATGAAACGCGATTCGCTTATGGCGGATAATGTGGATGAGTGGGTCTCATTACACCCGGATACTTCTGAGTGTATTGTGATCTGCGGTACCATGCATCTCGATCAGCTAAAAGAAGAATTGACAAAACGAGGATACATGGTCACTGTTCGCATCCCTGATATACCTCTGCGCAGTATTGAGCCGGTTAATAGAACATATATCGAACGGATAATGGGCCAGCCGCTGTACATTGATGGGTTATCCGTTTCTTCCGCCAATCTTGCGTTTGCCTGTCTGTTTTCAGAAGACCCGTTTATTGAGCAGGTAGCGTATCTGGATAGTGTTGTGCCATTACAGCTTGCTATTGAAATAGCGCTGGTATCGAGCTCAATCGATTTATTAACACAGGAAGCCGACTCAGCGCAGGTGGCGGCTGATATTGTCATGGAACAGATAGACATGATTCTCGTAGAGTTTTATACAGCAAGCGATCCTTACCGACTGAAAGTTCCTTCCATCAGCTTATCAGAAAACAAACTGACTGGTTTTGACCTTCAGCTTATTGACGCTCAGACCAATCAGCCGGTACAGCAGTTTCATATAACAGCAGAAATCGCGCAAAATGGGTTCCATTTGCGGGAAGCCGCTTCATCAGGAGCAGTTACCGAAGCCGCCAGCGAAGAGCTGAAATCAAAATTCATACGCAGTTTGCAGGGGACAAAAACCCGGTTCGATGATTTTCTTGAGTTTGCCCATACCCGTCCTGACGAAGCAGGGCCGTTATTGTTCGGCGATACCTTTATGCGCCTTAACAGGGTGCCGGGTGATACGGTCGAACGATTTCACCATAAGAATCTTGAGGTTCAGGCGGATGGATATGTCATGCCATTTCAGCATGCACTGGATGTCGCTATAAATATTAACCTCAATGACATTAACGCCAAATACCATCGTGTGATGCGCTTATCCGCTCTTGTCCATAACCTGTGGAGAGTTTGTTGTACGTATGATAACTTTTCGCTCAAACAAGATCCGGCGTCTCCATCTGTAACCATAACTTATACAAATGAACAAGGCCGGCCGGTTCGTCACACCGGCACCTACGGCGAAATATCTGCCGGTTTCATTCCCGCTGTGCTGAGTGAAATGGGAATTACATTGGATGACTGGGAATTACAATTACTGACGCGCCTTATTGTCACCTCTGATATGTTTGGGGTGATCGGCAAAGAATGGGATGCCGATTATGCGCGCGCCGGGTTTACGTTTGCCGCCCAGAATGCGAATGTACCGTTTGAAGAGTATTTGGTATTGGCTCGACGGTTGTACGAAGCTGACATCCTCACCATCTATACATCCAATTTAACCTCAGAGCCGCTTGGCGATGTTGAATCTTTACTGGATATCAGCAGTAAAATGGATATCCTGCTGAACCAGACAACTCAGGTTATAGGCATTCCGGCGGAAGGATCTGCAAAAGAGTTGTTTTTTGCCGCCCTGTCATTGCCGGGGCCGGATTTTATGCGTATGCTTACACGGTCTATGGCCGATGACAAGTATGCCGCAAAAATATTCCCTCAGGCATTGCTCGATTTAAAGAATATATCTGATGCGGCAACACCTGTCGTTCATCGGGATCCCGAAACCAAAAGAGCTATCAATCCATTCATCCATTCCATCAATGCCGCTCTGCTGATTAACATCGGTGAAATCACCAATATTCGCGCATTAAGGCTTGCCATTTTGCTTCATGATATAGGAAAGGTGAAATTCGAATCATTTCAGTCACAAGGGTATGCGTACCATGCGGAAAGAAGCAGTGAAATGCTCGATGGTGTGTTTGACCAATGGGGAATCCGGCAATACCTGAGTGATGAGGAGGTTGTGTTTATCAAATTTCTGGTAGCGAACCATGATATACTTAACTGAATTAGTCGCGATAAAATCTGACACATGAGTAATAAAATAGGTTACTCTTTCAACGGTAAGTAATGTGACCAAACAATACTGAACCCCTAGGGGTTC
>QZJZ01000048.1 GCA_003599815.1 Candidatus Auribacter fodinae | reverse complement strand
AACCAAGACGGAAGTGGGTATGGAATATACGGTCAATTTTATGATATGATTGGTAACCCTATCGGTTCAGAACTCCGAGTCAACACCTATACTACAAATAATCAATCTTACCCCTTTGTATCAAGCAATGGCACAAATTATGTGGTAGTTTGGGAAAGCTGGGGGCAGGATAACGCTGATGGTCGTGGGATATATGGACAACTCTACGATAATGACGGTTCTCCTATGGGAACTGAATTTCAGATTATTCACCATATTACAAATTGTACACGCAATGCCTCAGTATCTAGTAACGGTACAAATTATCTCGTTACATGGTATAATGACGATATGCAAGATGACGCAAAAGAGGGAATATATGGTCAATTTTATAGCAGTGATGGCTCCCCAATAGGTTCGGAGTTTCAAATCAATACTTATACTATCGATGACCAACGCTTTTCTTCCGTTTCAAGTAATGGTAGTGATTATCTGGTCACATGGGAAAGCTGGGGACAAGATGGGAGCTATGACGGAATATTTGGTAAATCTATCTCTGGCTACACTGGGTACGACACAGACCCCCTCAATTCTGATTCAGATAATGACGCTATGCCGGATGGATGGGAAGTTGATAACAGTCTGAATCCCACTGTAAATGACACAGAAGATGATATAGATAACGACGGATTAACCAACATCGAAGAGTTTTACCACGAAACCGCGCCAAATAACCCTGACACAGACAACGACGGCATGGAAGATGGCGACGAGATCAGATTGTTCATGGAACCTGACAATGCGGATTCTTTATTCCGTATAACATATTGCGGATTCGAAGCTTCATCGTCAGGCATAACGCTCGAATGGCAGGGTTCCGCCTCAAATCCTGACCTCCCCTATAAAATATTCTGGTGTGATGATCCGGGCAATCCATGGAACGAAGCGATTGTTGAATCGGGAGATATCTTCGATAACGACGGTATCCGCACATGGATCGACGACGGCGACAACGACTCAACCGTCCCTCGCCCTGCGCCTGATAACGCTGTTTTCAGGCTATATAAGGTCGTTGCGGAATAGAATCACAAAAAAACGCAAACCGTTTCTGATAAGAACGAGTCAAAACAGGAAACAAAAGCTACAACACTATAACATAAATGGAGCGCTGAAAAAATTTCTAAGTTCTTCTTTTAAGATGTCATCACGAGGAGCGTTAGCGACGTGGTGACTCACAATGACTAGAGCTGAGAGTGACGCAGTCCCTTCGGGGCTTCGCAATGACATTCTCTTGTGACTTTTTCATCGCTCTCATAATCACAGAGGTGCACATGAGCCCATACAGTAATTTTCCCCATATGAGGGGCGTATTTTTCAGCGAATGGCCGGGTTTATTTGTAACAGGCTTAAGCATGGTTCTTTCCGCGATCCTGATTATCTTTTTCCCGATGATACTGGTCATGCTTCTCGCGGGCATCCTGCTGGTAAGCGGTTTTTCGCTGATTTATCTTGCCGCGCGCATGAAGCATTACGAAGATATCGAACGGGACTTCTACGACCGCTGAGACGCTTTTTCTCTGAAATACCGGCAATACTCACTCACTCTGCACCTGCCGCACTGAGGGGTTCTGGCGAAACATGTCCGCCTGCCGTGAAAAATAAACCTGTGATGAAGGGGTATCCACTCCGATTCGGGGTATAAAGCAGTCACGTCACGCTCAACTTCCAGCGGATTTTTGCCGTCGCTGAGCCCCAGACGTCTGGTTACTCGGAACACGTGGGTATCCACCGCAAAAGCGGGAACATTGTGGATCGACGCTAAAATAACGTTCGCTGTTTTCCTGCCTACACCCGGCAGTGCTTCCAGCACGGCGCGTGACGAGGGTATTTCGTTATTATATTCCTTAGCTATGATTTTGGCGCAGGCAATGATATTTTTCGCTTTATTTTTGTATAATCCGCACGATTGTATCATATCACGCAATTCAATCTCACCAATCGCCGCGAAATCCGACGCAGTACGGTATATTTCAAACATCGGACGGGTAACAATATTGACCCGTTCATCAGTGCATTGAGCCGATAACTGGGCGGCGATAACAAACTGAAACGGCGTTGTGAACGTTAATGCTGTCTGCGCGTCAGGATAACAGTCGGAGAGAATTGCTGAAATGACCGATGCGTTCTGGATAGCGTGAGGGTGAGTCATCACACAAAATACTTCAGTTCTCTTAGGGTATTGACGCCTTTTTTTTGCAACGCATTAAGGCATTTCTGGAACAGATGAGCGGTAACAAGGGCGTCGTCATACGCACGGTGGCGGGCGGTAAACGAAAGGTCAAGGTATTTTGCTACGGAATCGAGAGAGTGTGACTGGAGGGAGGGAAAGAGGCGGCGGGCGATTTTGCATGAGCAGAGGGTGATGTTATCCAACGGATGATGCCCGCATCGCTGTAAACTGGCGTTAATGAACCCCAGATCGAAATCGCTGTGGTGCGCCACCAGTACTGAACTGCCGATGTACTCCATCAGTGCCGGCACGATTTCGTGAAACGGCTGTTTGTCAACGAGCATCTCTTCTGCCAGCCCGGTTAGTTGAGTAATTTTAAAAGGAACCGGGCGTTCGGGATTTATCAGGAGATCCATTTTGCTGTACAGTTCGCCGTCAACGATCTTCACGGCGCCGATCTCTATAATGCGGTCGAACTGTCTGTTAAAGCCTGTTGTTTCAATATCAATGATGCAGTATTCCGCTTCAGGAAGCCTGATAGACAACATATCCTCATTGACGAACCACAGCCCGTTGCGGTCGTCATAATGAAATCTTCCATCTAGTCTTAACACACTTTGAAGCATAGTATGGCTAACTCCCGGATGATGCGGCATCGCCTGAAAAAACAGACCGCATATCTCGGGTTCAGTACCCGCCCGATTCTTTTTCCGTGACAGGTAATTGAATATGCGGTTTGCTAAGTTCATTGTTTTTCACAAAAAATTACGACACAACCATAATATCCATCATTACAGTGATGTCTGATTGGAATACATGAAAGAAATATTTAATTCCTTATTATTTCATCGTACTTTTTAGTATACCACATTATTGAATTGTGATAAAGATATTTATAATTATACAACCAAATAAAGGAGCCTTCTATGAAAAAACTGTTTTCACTTCTGATTTTAGTGTCCCTTTTCGGCTGTTTTTCGCTGTTTTCCGGGTGCGCCGCCGACAAAAGCCAGATTGACCCGTCATGGGAAAAAGAAGTTATCATTGAGTTCCGCAGGGATATCCCAAGCAACCTGATCAATTACTTTCTTGATTCCGAATACCTTCAGTTCATGCAGCAGATCGACTATAATGTCGTAAAGGCTCGCATTAATACCGGCGAATCAGTTGCGGACTTCAAAGACCGCCTGTCCACACATCCTGATATACTCAATATTTATACTGAGCAGGAATATAACTCGCTTCAGCCGTAACGAATACCTGAAAGAATATTCAGCGGTAACCGTCGAACGGTCAGATTGATTCGCGCTCGCTGTGCAAAAGGTGCATTACCGAATCGATTTATGGTATTCGATGACCCGTTCCAGTATCTGCTCGAGCTTAAATGTAGGCGCGTATCCGATTACTTTGTTGATTTTGCCAAGGTACGGTACTCGCCGGGTCATATCATCAAACCCTTTTTCGTATGCCTGATCGTAAGGAATCGTAACGATTTTCGAGGCACTGTCCGTTTTTGCCTTGATGCGCCGGGCGAGTTCCATAATAGAGATTTCCTCATCGGAACCGATGTTAAAGACATCGCCTTCAGCCGCCGGTGTTGCCATCAGTTTTATCAACGCCGATATGACGTCCTCCACATAGGTGAAACAGCGTGACTGGTTGCCGTCGCCATAGACAGTGATGTCTTTTCCGGCGAGAGCCTGCTGGACAAACCGGGGTATGACCATGCCGTACTGCCCTACCTGTCTCGGCCCGACAGTGTTGAAAAGGCGCACAATGGTAATCGGTATATTATATTCGCGATGATACGCCAGCCCCAGAAACTCGTCGATTGCCTTGGAACAGGCATAACTCCACCTGCTGAAAAACGTGGCTCCCATAAGCCTGTCGTCTTCTTCGCGAAACGGCACTTTGCTGTTCTTGCCGTACACTTCCGATGTGGAAGCCAGCAGTACCTTGCGCCTGAATTTACTGGCGATCTGAAGGACAACTTCCGTGCCGCGTATGTTTGTCTCAATAGTATGCACCGGTTTCTCGACGATTAATTTTACGCCCACTGCCGCGGCAAGATGGTAAATCTGCTGGCATTGCTCCATGAGAATGTGCATAATGGTTTCGTTCAGTACAGTATCGCGAATGAACGTGAAACGGGGATTGTCAAATAAAGGCTGTATGTTCTCAAGCCTGCCGGTACTTAAATCGTCAATAACAGTAACCTGATGCCCGTCTTTAAGTAACCGTTCGGCAAGATGAGACCCGATAAAACCGGCCCCGCCGGTAATAAGAATATGCATGATAACTCCTTTCGTATAGTGAAAAGATTAATCTGTCACAGGCGAGAAATCAACAGATTTTTTATGACTGCAATCTATATCATAATAACCGTTGCCTGCGGGCTTATCCTGTTGCCGTTATGCTGGGCGTCCAGCGTTATCGCGTATACGCTTGTATTCGCTTCAAAATGGCATGCCGCGAGTTTTTTTTCCGGTGTCATATGCGCGGGAATCCTCTCGGTCTTCAGGGGATACGGGAGCAGGGCATATATCATACTGCATGAGATGAACCACGCTTTCTGGTGCCTGCTGGTCGGTATTCCGATAAAAAAAATCGTTGTCACGGCAAAAGGAGGCTATATTGACGCGGAACGGGAGCATCTACTCGTCGCTCTTGCCCCCTACTTTTTTCCTCTGCCCATGCTGTTACTGCTTTTCGCGCATAGCATTATAGTGCTGTTCGGGGTGTGGCACAGGCCTGTTGTATATATAGAATACTGTTTTACCGGACTGCTCATAGCGCGGCATGTTATAGACAGCGTTAACGCGATCATGGACGGGCAGATAGAAATCAACCGGTTCGGGCTATTTTTTTCGCTGTCCTGCATTTACTCACTGCTCTTTTTGTGGAGCGGATTGTTTCTGTCAATATTTTTGGCAGATTTTTATCTTGCGGATTTCATTGTGATGAGCTATAAACAGATAACATTGGTATACCATAATTTTTTTCATTATATTTGTTTACCTTGAGGTCAATTGTATGAAATACGGTTTTATTTTTCTGATTAGTATCATGATAGGGTTATGCGGATGTGCGTCTCAACAGCACACAAAAGCGGAATACGGCAAGTTCCGCATAGTAAAAGTCAACCGTTCGCTCCGAACCATGACATTGCGCGGCGAAGGATTTGAGATTATAGCCCAGAAACATCCGCAGGACAGCAAAGTCATCGTTAATGACCTCCCCTATAATGACCGCGGCGAGGAATTCGTGGTTATCTGGAGTTATGACGGGCCGTCTCTTGCCAACGCGCCGGTAACAATGCATTTTGATTACCATTACGACAATAAACCGGACGTTTACCGCGTAACCGAACAATACTCGACTCTTATTCCGGGGCGAAAAGTTTTCCGCCTGCTCAATACCGGCGATGATTATTATTTAAAAGGCGAAATTCAGAACTGGCGGGTTTCCATCTTTTATGACGGGAGAAAAGTCGCGGAAAAGAAATCAAGCTTCTTTGGAAAACTGTAAGGTTTTCATTAGCAATAACCTGCATAAAACGCAATTTTCTTCTTGTCATAACACTTATCTTATTGTAAATTTTTTAACAATAAAAGCTCCCTTTTTCGGCCTGAAACACAAAAAGTCGATTTTTCCTGAAACAAATTCCTGTTTTTGCTGTCTTTAATTATTACGGGCTCTTTTAATCATGAATTCGGCGTTGCAATCATGTAAGCAGTGACCATTTTTTTCTCAGCAATTGTTTTTGTCCGTCTATTGACAATTTGGCATTTCCATGTTAAATTTATATTAGAGACGGGAACTATTACAATGCATTGCTGTTGTGAAAAAAGAGAGCCGGATAAAACGGTAAACAGCAATCGTAACTATATCAAAATCATATTGTTCTGTAAATTTGTTTGCAGAATGGCATAACAGGTGACACAATGGCACAGATCGTAAAACGGGCTTTAAAAAAGTTATCGTGTATTAAAGTGATTCAAACTTTCAAGTTAAAACAACAAGGGGTATCTTCAACAAGAGAGAGTAAAACAATGAACAATAAACCGCTGAAAAGTTCATCATATATGCTTCATCGAGGTGGGCTGCAATGTATAATAGATACAGAGTTCCCATTGTTCCATGATATCGATGTGCGTATCTGTGATGATACGAGCAACACACAGCATACTATCGTGGGAACAGTCATTCGCTGTGAAAAACTTGACCGTGAAAAATTTGAAATCGATATTTTCCTTCCAGAACAACAGCGCTCGGAACTGAGCGAATTGCTTGAACTCGTCTGATTTGTCTTTGTCCGGTACGTTCACAGGTATTTGTCTCTAAACCAGACCCTCTTCTGTTCCGTTAATAAGTATGAACAAATATGTTTATACTTAAAAAAGAGGGAACCGTTATGCCTGATTCCATTATGAAACTTCTGTTGTGCGAAATGATTAAGCACGAAGCTTCCGACCTGCATATTAAAGTAGACCGCCCGCCGATTTTTCGTATACAGGGCTCTCTCATAGAAACCAATATTCCGTCGCTCAAGCATGAGGAGATACTCGGACTGCTGGATGAGATCATGAATGCCCAGCAGAAAGAGCATTTTTTCAAGACGAAAGAAGCGGACTTCGCTTTCGCGCTTGAAGGCGCCGGACGGTTCAGGACAAACGTGTTTTACCAGCGCGGCAAAATATCTATCGCCATCAGGTATGTGAAATCCCGTATACCAAGTTTTGATGAACTGGGGCTTCCGCCAAGCATCCGCGAGATCGCGAATGTCAAAAGCGGAATCATTGTTATCAGCGGGGCTACCGGAAACGGCAAATCCACCACGCAGGCCGCGATCCTTGATTATATTAATACGGTAAACAGCAGGCATATCGTTACTATTGAAGACCCCATAGAATACGTTCACCGCGATAAAAAGTCGGTTATAAACCAGCGCGAAGTTGGTATCGACACTGAAAGTTTTCAGGTGGCGTTGAAACATGTCTTGCGCCAAGACCCTGATATCATTATGATTGGTGAGATGCGAGACGCTTCGAGTTTCACTGCCGCCGTTGCCGCCGCAGAGACCGGGCATCTGGTTATGACCACCCTGCATATAGACAATGCCTCGCAATGCATAAGCAGGATCATGGAATTTTTTCCAACTGAAAACCGCGATAATGTCCGTATGCAGTTGGCGTCCACGCTGGAAGCAGTGGTATGCCAGCGCCTGTTGCCCCGCGCAAGCGGTGTGGGCATGATTCCGGCAGTGGAAATCATGCTTGGGTCGCCAAGCGTACGCAAACTTATCAGGGAAAACAAACTGGCGAAACTTGGCGATGCCATAGAGACCAGCCGGGATCTCGGTATGCAGGCGTTCAACCAGTCGCTTGTTGAAATGGTACAGAAAAACCTGATTACCGAAGATGTCGCGCTCAAAGCGTCTAATAATCCTGAAGCGCTCAAAATGAATTTAAAAGGTATATTTCTTGACGAATCGAGACGCATTCTCGGTGACTGACAAAAAACATACATATGCCCCTTCTCTTCTGATCGGGCAGGAGAAGGGGTTTGCGCCATCTGTTCATAAACCCGTATCCATGCTTCTCATATACCCCAACACCTATTATGTGGGCATGAGCAACCTCGGTTTTCAGGCAATCTATTATCATGCAAACCAGCATCCTTCCATATTCTGCGACAGGGGATTTGTATATAAATCCCGCCCGGTTTCAGGAATTCTGTCCGGTATTTCTCTGCGCAGTTTTGACATTGCGGCGTTCAGCGCGTCATTTGAACTTGACTATTTTAACATCGTATCCGCACTGCGCGAATCAGGCTTGAACCCCGACAGAACACAACGCAAAGATACGGATCCGCTGATTCTCATAGGCGGCATCGCGCCAACCATAAACCCATTGCCATTAGCCGGAATCGCTGACGCTATTGTCATCGGCGACGGCGAGATGGTGCTCAATGATCTTCTCAATGCCTGCATACAGGGTAAAACACGGTCGGGCAGGGATGTACTGGATTCATTATCCGTGCTTAGCGGCGTATTCGTTCCTGAAACTCATAACCGCACGAATCCGGTCATGCGACTGCAAGCCCTTGATCTGGATTTGTTTCCTGCGCAAACGCACGTTTTTACCGCCGAAACGGAGTTTTCAGGGAGGTTTCTTATTGAGGTCGGGCGCGGATGCGGACGAAAATGCCGTTTTTGCGCCGCGGATTACATTTATCCCCGCCCGCGCTGGCGGAGCGCGGAATCCATCATCAGCGCAATCAGCTGGAACAGGCAATTTACGGACAAAGTCGGCATGCTCGGCGTGGCTGTCATGAATCATCCTGACATTGATGATATTATCCGGCAGGTTCAATCATGGAACATGGACATATCCATATCCAGTTTACGGGTGGAAGCGATTAAGGAATCCGTGCTGGACATGATTACCGCAAGCGGCCAGCGGTCTGTTACCCTCGCGCCGGAAACAGGGTCTGACAGACTGCGCAAGACAATCAACAAGCGGTTTACTAACGACCGCCTGCTAAGCCTCGTTCAAACATTGCAGGATGTGGGTGTTCAGGAATTGAAACTGTACTTTATGGCAGGGTTACCCGGAGAAACCGATGCCGATATCGAAGCAATTATTTCGCTCTGCAAAGACATTTCTGCGCGGAACATTCGGCTTAAGGTAAACGTAAACCCGTTTATCCCAAAACCGCATACACCTTTTGAACGGGAACCCATGATGCCGCAGAAAGAACTGAAACGCGTTTTCTCATATCTTCAATCGGAATTCAGGGCTATACCCCGGTCATCATTTTCGCACGCCAGCATACGTGAAGCGTATACGGAAGCGCTTATCTGCCGGGCTGATGAGAATATGGGTAACGAAATACTCCTCAATGCCTCAGTCCGAGTTCCAAAAGAGCTGGCAGGGCTTGCTCCTGACGCCCCTCTTCCATGGAAAATAGTGCATATTCCGCTGTCGTAACAAAATGCTTTTATTGAGCACGCTTTTCGATTACTATACCTGTTAATATCGACCAAACGTCAATCATCACCCATGCGGACAATGACAAAATTCCGATCCTTACATTTCCTCATTGTATTATTTATACTTGTGTGTACAGGATGTATGCTGTTTCTGAATGCACTTCTCATACCGGAAGAGATATTGAATTTTTCCGATGTTGTTCATGTCTGGTATTTTCTAAAGACATTTACCGTTGATTCATGGCGGCAGACCGGAGAACTGCCGTTATGGAACCCGCTCATCTTTTCAGGGGTACCGTTTGCCGCTAATCCGCAATCAACATTATTTTACCCGCCGTTCTGGATTTTTTTTTCCATTCCGGTTCATTTCTCCATAACGTTATTGTTTGTACTGCATTTTGTTTTTGCCGGGCTTGGGATGTACGTGTTCGCACGGTTGCGGCGGCTTTCGTTCCTTCCCTCTTTATTCGCGGCGCTGGTGTTTGTCCTGAACTGGAAGGTAGTCGCCCATATCTTCGCCGGGCACCTGACCCAGACAGCGGCGTGGTCATATTTCCCCTGGCTGATGGCATCCATCGACTATTTCGCGCAAAAAAGATCAGTTAAATCCATGATAGGCGTCACGCTCTGTTATACATTGCTGTTTCTGGCAGGGCATATGCAGCTTTTTTATTATCAGTTTCTTGTCGCTTCCGCTTACCTTCTTACCCTGGCGGCGACAACATACCGTGATAAATGGTTCGGCATTTCCGTTCGATACGCCTTGTGCGGCGTGTTTATTGCCGTATGCACGGCAGTATCGCTATTCCCGGTAGTGGAACTGACACAATATTTTCATCGGTCGGGCGGCACGGCATATTCGTTCGCGTCCTCATTTTCTTTGCCGCTAAAAGCGTTAGCTGGATTCATTCTGCCGTATTTGCAGGGTATTCCCGAACCGGGATCTAATCTGAAAAACCAGTTTTTCTGGGAATCCGCCGTATACTGCGGTATTTTGCCTATTTTCCTCAGCATGATAGGATACCGGAGTGCCAGCCGGGTGCATTCGTTATTTTTCGGGTCATTGTTTTTCTTCTCATTACTGTTTGCTCTAGGCGCCAACGGGCCGTTATTCAAGCCGCTTTATTATATTTTGCCGGGAATCAGCTATTTTCGTGTCCCCGCGCGTATGTTTTTATATGGATGTTTCTCCGTTTCCATACTCTCCGCCTTTGCCTTGCAGACGCTTATGGACGACTATAAGGATATCCGTTTAAAACCATTATTGCGGATATGCGGTATACTCTTTGCTCTGATGGTGCTGGCGCACGAATATCTTTACTATTTCCACAGCAACAGGGAATTAACAGGGTCGGGCAGGACATTATTTTATCTTTTTTGCGGAGGGCTCGTACTGCTCGGGAGATATAAAGCGTGGCTGAAAAATAAATATCTGTTCGCGCTGATCGTTATATTCATATCAATAACAGATTTGTTCACTATGGAGTATCCGCTCATCACCACAAAACCGCTGGACAACCTTTTTCCGGCGAACCACATTTATGGCGGCGTCACCAACGATCCGACTTTATTCAGAATTTTCGATACGACAGGGGTATTTCCGCAGTATATGTCTGCCCAGTATAATGTTCAGCAAATAGGCGGCGACGAGCCCGTGATGCTCGGTTCCTACCTGAACTATATTCATAGGGCATACCGTATGCCCAGCGATGATACCAAGGCTGAGCATTCACTGTTTACCATTCCAAATCTCAATAAAAACATTGATTGGAACCGGATTAATCTTCTTAATGTAAAATATTTGTATTCTTTCAACAAAATCGACCAACCCAACCTGATAGAAGAAGGAACTACTGCTATAAATTCTTTTTCTGACGAAAGTTCCGATGACTTATTTTCTTCTTTCAGCGCGTATATGATTTCAAATATGGTCAAAATATACCTGTATCGCAATGCGCGCGCCTTGCCCCGCAGTTTTGTTCTGCCAATTACCGACCAGTCAATGACACCGGATGATACGCTATACTCATTCATGTACAACAATTTTGTGGGGCTGGAGCCTGCGCAGATACTGGATTACACATCAAACGATATTTCTTTCAAAGTGACTACGGACACGCCATGTTATCTTTTTTCCAGTGAGATATACTATCCCGGCTGGAAAGTGTTTGTTGACGCGGCTGAGGCTGATATGATTGTTTTTGACGGTGTGTTCAGAGGAGTAAAACTCGCTGAAGGAACTCATTCAGTAGAGTTCCGGTTTGAGCCGGCATCATACATCATTGGACGCCGGGTGACTGCGGCAGGAGTTGTCCTGCTGGTTTTATCGGTACTGGTTTGTTTCAGCCCTTTAGAATATACCAAAGAAAAGTTTTTTCTTTTCTTCTTCCGGTAAGTTTGCGGGATCATTCAACGATTTTTTCATCTCGTTCAGATCAGTGTCCTTATTGTTATTTTTCATATGGTTTCCCATATTTTCAGCATCTTTATCCTGCAGATAATCTTTATATTTCAATTCATTTATTTTTTCCAGCTCGTTTAGCTGATATAAAAACTCACGAGAGAACGAACGGGAATATGGAGGCTTATACATGGTTTCTTCACCGGAAATGATTTCAGGAGTAATAAAAACAACCAGCTCTTCCTGATCAATACGCGTTGACGTGCTTCTGAACGGCATGCCAAGAATAGGTATCGCGCCTATAATTGGAACGCGCGCTTCGTCTTTCACCCGTGTTTCCCGTATAAGCCCGCCAAGCACGATTGTCTGAAGATTCTTGACCATAACAGTTGTTTCCAGCTCGGATGTCTGAACCACAGGTATTTCATTGGACTGAGAGGTTAAAACCGTGCGTTGAACCTGACTCACTTCAGGCTTAATTTTCATGGTTACATAATCTTCATCATTAATCGTCGGTGTTACACTCAGCAATACACCGACATCAATAAACTGTATATCCTCGGCAACAGTATTCGTACTTGCGTTTACCGTGTTCGAACTGGTTACAAACGGTTCGTCAGTACCCACCTGAATCTGGGCTTCCTCATTATTCATTACAGTAATGCGCGGTTCAGATAGAAGTTTGGTTTTTCCCATTGACTTGAGTGTACGAATAACAGCATTCATTTCGTTTGGCTTACCAAGCGTTAT
Source organism: Candidatus Auribacter fodinae (assembly GCA_003599815.1). Lineage (GTDB taxonomy): Bacteria > Auribacterota > Auribacteria > Auribacterales > Auribacteraceae > Auribacter > Auribacter fodinae. Next base: position 7,982 of record QZJZ01000048.1, on the reverse strand, counting down.
AATCGTACCGGTACCGCTACCAGTACCGGGAAAGCCGACATCAGTAGTTGGTCGGACAGGTACCGGAAAAGCCTGTCCTTCACCCGTTGTGGCGCCAAACTGCTCTTCCACTCCCATCGTATAGTTTTTCATATTTTCATATATTCTTTCAAAATCTATACCCATAGCAAAGTTATCATTCATGACAACGGCAATAATCTTACAATCGATCAGCACCTGACGGTGAACTTTATCCAAAGACTCAATTACCGGAAGGAGATCTTCAATTTTTTCAGGATAATCGGTGATAACGAGCGCGTTAGTACGTTTATCGCTGATAACCACGCCCACGTCTTTGGTAAGAAGGTCTTTCACCTTGGTTTCCACATCTTCATACGAGGCAAACCGCAGGTAATATGTTTTTGTTATTGTACGGGGGCGCATATCGTATTCCTTGATAATCCCTTCAAGAAAATCCAGCGCTTCGACAGTGTCTGTCACTATAATTTTATTGGTGAGTTCATCAACCTGAATGATACCTTTTTTGGTGATAACGTCTTTCGCAACTTTTTCAATGACGTCAGGAGTGGTGTACGTAAGCTGAAACACCCGTGTTTCAACTTTTACATCCAGTTCCTCAACCACTTTTTTCAGAGAGACCATGGCATCCGGCGTATCAATGACAATCAGCGTGTTGGTACGTTCATCGATAATAATTTTGCCCACACTGCTTTTTATGGATGTCAGAGCCCTGTTGACATCTTCAACAGTTGCGTGTTTGAGGCGGAACACCTGTGTTTGCGCTGTATCATGGAACGGCACGCCGTATTTATCCTGATATTCTTTTTCTGACAGCACTTTCAGTATCTCGCCATCCTGTACATACGCAAGCTGATTTATTTCAAGTATGATACGCAGGGCGTCCCATACGTTGACGTCTTCAAGGAAAATGGTGGTGTTGCCCCGCACGCTCGGCCCGGCGACGATGTTGATTCCGCCGGTCTGCGAGAGAATTTTCAGCACGTCAACAATGTTGATATTCCGCAGTTCGAGCGATATTTTCTGCGACGAGGCATCCTTACTTTTTTCCTGAAGGAGATCTTTGGTCTGGTCTCCGGTCATAACTTTATCCCGAGACTGCCGCATATATTCAAATCCCCGTTCCATCCGGCTGGGATCCTCGCCCGGCGGAACAGGCTGTGCGGCGACCCACAATATTCCGAAGCCCATGACGAGAAATGCGCTGAGCGCGCTCAACTTGAGAATATTTTTCATATTATGAAACCCTTCCTATTGAAAGTTAAGTTCCTGGGTTTGGTCTTCAAATTCAAGTATAATTTTGCCTCGTTGTATTTCTTTGATTTTAACCTGATCGGTGACCATTTCGTTATTACCGAGAAAGAGGGTTTTATTCTCTTTTTTATCGAATATAATAGCCTGAGGCGGGCCGATGTCATATACGATTCCCTGCAGTACAAGGTGTCTGACCAGCGTTTCAATTTTGACTTTCGGCGCTTCAGGTTCTTTTCGTTCCGGTTCCGGCGGTTTTGGAGGCGCGGGCGGCTGAACCAGCCGGAATAACTTTTTCTTGCCGATCTCTTCCATATAATACGGAAACGGTTTAGGCTGGCGCGCCGCGAATGTCTCGACGGGCGCAGATTCGTTATCGGCTTCGCGTGTTGCGTCGTTATCAGTTTCACTCGCTGTTTCATTGTCGGATTCAGTCACTCTTTGTATTGAAGCAACAGTCACGACGGCAGTCGGGTCTGTCAAGCTGTGAACGTACCATATGCTCATCACGATGAGAGCAAACACAATAATCAGCAGTAAACGGTTAAACAACGTGAACCCTGACAACAGCCATATAAAAAGCAGGACAATGCCGGCTCTTTTTTTTCTTTCCGGTTCGTCAGTATCCTCTTTTTCAATTTTTTCCTGAGGCCTGACAGCATTTTGTTCTGCTGGAGGGACAACAGATTCTTCCGGTACGTCAGGCGGTTGCGGCGAAACGGGCGGTTCCGCATCCTGCGTGTCAGCGGGCGGGACGGGAGCCGGTTTCGGTTCAGCTCTTTTCGGTCTGACCGGTTTTGGCGCCGCAGGTTTATCTACTATGGGAACAGGTTTATCCGACGATTTGTTCTCTTCAGGAGCGGATTGTTTTTCAGGTTCAGGGGGCAGAGATTTCGCTGGTTTTTTTGGTTCGGAATCGGCATCGGCGGATTGTGTGTTTTTATGAGCGGACGCAGGAGTAGCGTTATCATCCTGTTTATCAGAATGAGTTTTCGCAGGAACGGGAGGTTCTCCTCCTTTAATCAGTCTCAGCAATCGCTCTTCCGGCGACAGTTCTTCAGGCATAACTATCGTACCTCGCTGGCAATAAGGTCAGCTATAAGTTCTCTGTCTATCACTGGTTTCTGGTACATTATCATATGTTCCAGAGCGTTATGGCATAAATGTATCACACGCCGGGGATACCCCTGCGTATGCGCGTGAATGAGCCCGATGGCGTCATTGGTGAATATCGGCTGATGATTGTCATATCCTGCCTGCTTCAGCCTGAACCGTATCATTTCCCCGGTTTCGTTTTCGCCCAGCGGGTTGAGTATATATTTCAGGCAAATCCGGTCCATAAAATTTTTTATTCTGCGAATCTTGGGCAGTAATTCCATCTGAGCGAATATCACGAGTTGAAGCAGTTTATATTCGTTTGTCTCATAATTGAGGAGTATCCGCAAAATCTCCAGAAACGCGGGCGACAGTTTCTGTCCTTCGTCAATCATGAGCACTATGGTTTTGTTTTCCTCAACGCCTTTTTTGTACAGGTACTCCTGAAGCGCTTCGCGGTAATCCAGTGTTGACCTGAATTTTGGCCTTACTTTAAACATGCGGATCAATGACGCTAGGAACTGGAACTCAGACCGGTACTGCGGGTCAAGGATCATGTGAAACACGAAATTCTCTTCGCCGTCGAAATTTTGAAGCAATGTCCTGCTCAACGTGGTCTTGCCGGCCCCGACATCGCCGAGAATAACTACCAGCCCGCGCCGGAGCCGTATGGCTATTTCCATACGCTGTAACGCGGCGATATGCGATGATGACCTGTACAGAAATCTGGGATCCGGACTGGTTGAAAAGGGTTCACGTTCCAGATTGAGCAGACGATAATAACTCATACGTGTGTCACCGGAGAAGCGCTGTTCAATATACGTTTGATCTCTTTGAGCGACTTGCCCTGTTCGCGATACATGCGTATTTCGTTCAGCCTGTTAAGTGTCTCGTTATTAAAATACCTGAAATTGGTAGCCGGACTTCTCCCGAACTCGGATACCAGCCCGAGCTTGAGATAATATTTGATTGTATACACCGATAATCCGGTTACGTGTGACAAATCTTTCAGCAGATAGATGGTTTCCATTTCTACTCTCTAAGTGTAGAGTAAATTTTATGGAATACTCTATCATACACACTACCGCCGGTCAAAGAAAAAAAGCGGTTACTGCCTCTTAAGAAAGAGATAGCGATACTGTGCCGCCATATCGCCGGGTTTCAGCTTAAGATACCTTTCCAGAGCTTCTGTTTCTTTAACTAGTTGCTGTGTATCGGCATAAATAACGATCAGGTTGTGCAGTGCGTCCGTGAACTGCGGGTCAAGGCGCATTGCTGTGGTGTACGCTCGTTCTGCTTCAGCCCACTTTTTCTGATAATAATAGGCGTTGCCGAGGTTATACCACGTAACTGCGTTTGAGGCGCGGACACTCAATGACTGCTGGTAACACTTAACCGCAAAAGGATAATCGCCGTTTTTGATGCTGATATTGCCGAGATTCGCCCATGCCGCGTCGTTCGCGGGCTGAATAGCGAGCACGCCGCGGTACAACTGCGCCGCCCTGTCCCTGTCTCCCGACGCTTCATATGCAACGCCGAGGTTTATGCTGGCATCAAGATCAAAACTGTTTCGTTCAAGAGCCTGATTGTAAAATGTCAGGGCGAGCGGTAAATTATCCTTATCGTACTGGATATCCCCCCACAGGCGGTATCCTTCAGAACGGGATGGATTTAATTCAATCAACCTGTTCGCCGCCTGTTCTGCGGCAGGGTAATCGTTGTCATGAACCGCGAGTGCGCCTTTGTTGTATACCGCCTCAAAGAAAGACGGTTTTATTTCCAGCGCTTTTGCGACAAACCGTTTTGCGTCATCAAACCGGTTATCGTCAATAGCCAGCGTGGCAAGATAGTTGTATGCCTTGTAACTGCGAGGATTCGATTGTGCCATGTTCTCTGCGAAAGATTCCTCGCTTAAGATACACCGCGAGTACCGGAACGACACCGCCGAAAACAAAACTGCAATCACAACCACAATACAATACGCTTTTTTCTGCTGTTTTCCCGACGCAGACTGCAAAACTCCTGATACAGCGATAACAGCGCCGATAAGAGGAAGATACATATACCGCCCGGCAAACGCGTTTTCCAGCGGAACAATATTCATAACAGGAATCAGCGCCACCGTAAACCATGTCAGTCCGAACAGAACTTCAGGCTGTTTCCACTGTGTCCGAATACACCACAAAACAATAAAGAAAAGCAGAACTCCAATCCCTGCGCAGACATAAAAGAGTAATGTGCCGTAATCAAAACACACAAAAGGCGCAAATACACTGCACACCGCAAGGAAAAAGGAATAAAACGGGCGAATCAGCATTGGAATTCCGGATATAAAATAATCCCCGACAGCCGGCGTATCGGGATTGCGAAACAATACAAACCGTACAGTTATGTAAAACGCCAGAACAATCGCCAGCCCTGCGTACATGACGCAAACAGTACGCAAATGTACTTTTTTGACCCGGTCATACGCTATCATCAGTAATGGCAGGACAAGCGCTGTTTCTTTTGAAAATAATGCCAGCATGGCGAACATCAGTACAGCAAGATATGCGCGCAATGAATGTTCCACGTGGAACATCATGTAGAACCGTACTGCCGCGAGCATAAATATCGACATCAGAATATCATCTCGATATGATACAACCCCTATCGTTTCCGTATGAATGGGATGCACTGCCATCAACAACATGCCAGCCAGTACAACGGCACGCGAGGCCGTAAACTGGCAGAGAATCAGCCCAGCCAGCAGTACGGCATATGTATGGAGCAGGATATTCATGAAATGATGCCATGGCGGGATTTTACCGATCAGTGCACTGTCAATTATATGCGATAAGGTCACTACCGGACGGTACGACGCCTCGGGAAACGCCTTGAAATAGTCGGGAGAAAAAAGAAAACGCAGGGAACACAATGATCCGACAAATGGATTATTTACAATAACGCCATGGTCATCCCACAAAAACGGCGCTTTGATTAATCCGCCCCACACAATAGTTATCACGAATAAAGGGAGTATCCAGACCAGATGCTTATGTTTATCCAGCATGATTCGCCTCCCCTGTCCGGCTCGCGCCAAGATACCATATCGAGACACCGGCAAGAACAAGGTTGCCGAACGACGGCAGGATATGTATCAGCTCCATATTCGTTATTTTGTACAAGATAATACACTGAGCCTGCGCAAGTATCAGCCCGGACACCAGAAAGAGCCTCATCCTCCTCCCCATTCCGTTACAAAATAATACCGCGAGGCACGGAATATAAAAAATCAGCCCGTACACGTATACCGTGTGCGGGAGGAGAAACATAAACGGGATACACGCCATAACCTGCTCAGCCAAAGAACGGGACGAACGCGACCTGAACAAAACAATAATCAGAACGGCTATCATCAGAAGTCCAGACACACGCCCGACTGCCCGAAGAGTATTCTGAGCAATATCGAGTCGCAGTAGACGCGCCGCATGATAATAAAAAGTAGTGATACTGGCGTTCTCATCAATGCGGAAAAAATCAGCCCGCACCAGCAGTCTGCCGGTGATGTACTCCATCCATAACCGCGGCTGTATAAGAAAACTAACGGCAAAAGTGCCTATTGCTCCCGCTAACACCTTATAGCGCCTCGTGATAAGAAAAGGGATCAGCAGAAATGCAGGATACACCTTTAGGCAAACCGCTAAACCCAGCAGTACGCCGGATCCAATCCATCGCCGCGCATTAATGGCGGACATGGCGGCAACGCATAACACCAGTACCAGCCAGTCAATATTGCCTCGTTCAAAAACGAAATAATACGGGTAACTGAATAAAAACGTAACAGTCAGACACCCTGCGATAAACATCGTGTCGCCTTTGACGCTCCCTGCCTGAACAGACACTATCAGTATAATAAACACGGTAGACGCCAGAATCAAAGCGGCCCAGACAAGCCGGGCTGTTTTAAAAGGTAATGCCCCGAGCGGATAACTCAGTACTGCCGCAGGAGGGGGCGTTACATATCGGTCATGATCGTATGGTGACTTGCCATGCTGAAACAGCAGTTTGCCCGCCGCGTAATAATCGCGGAAATCCATCATATAAAAAAATTTATTCAGAGGAAAAACAGCCCTCTGCTGAGACAGGAGCACCAGATTGGATACCCCGTACAGCACGGTCAAAACAAAAGGGATCAGAAAAACAGGTAAAGAAAAATATCGTTTCATTCGCTGTTGCAGTTCGGATTGGCATTGTGTTGGTTCATTTTAAGCATAATAGCGGTTTTGGCAGATTATTACAACCGGTTTATGAAATTAACCGGACAATAAAAAAAGCCCGTCCGGAACAACCCGGACGGGCATCATAACTAACCGAAATCAGAAATTGTTATTCAGATAAATTCCGTTCAAATACAGTCCTGAGCGTGCTTTCCTTCGCATAACCGACGACGCGGTCAACCTCTTTGCCGTCCTGAATAAAAATCATGGTCGGGATGTATTTCACGTCATACGAGTTGCGTGTCTGTTCAACACCATCAAAATTAACTACATAAAAATCAGCGTTACCATCGTAATCATTAGCAAGCGTATCGAATGAGGGTTTGATTTTGTGGCAGTAAGTACACCAGTCTGCAGTAAAAAGAAGTACTTTCGGCTGTGAATTACTGTTGACTGCCGAAGCGAACTCAGCTTCAGTATCAATCGACGATGTACCGGCGACAACAGACGAAGCGCCCAGCGCTCCAAGGCACACCATACAAACAAATAAGCCAATCCAGGGTTTCAACAGGTTCATGTGTTCCTCCATGAGTTCAAGCCTTTATATAAAAACGATACGATACACACCAATACATATATATCTTCGGGATTATTATCCAAATACTTTAGGAAAATATTAGAAAAACATAATATTTTTATATTTGAACGATTTTCCGTTTTTCGTTTCCTAATCTTCAGCAATACGTTAAAATAGTCTTTTCAACATTTTTGTTTTTAAAAAGGGGCATAATGAGCATTGAATCGGATTCATACATAATTATTAAAGGTGCGCGCGAGCATAACCTTAAAAATATTGATCTGAAGATACCGCGCAACAAACTGGTGGTTATTACCGGACTGTCCGGTTCAGGCAAATCATCGCTGGCGTTTGACACTATCTATGCCGAGGGCCAGAGAAAATACGTGGAGTCGCTGTCAGCCTACGCCCGCCAGTTTCTTGAACAGATGAAAAAACCTGAAGTAGAACATATAGAAGGGCTATCGCCGGCTATTTCCATAGAACAGAGATCTGCGTCGTACAATCCCCGTTCAACCGTTGCAACTTCAACTGAAATGTACGATTACCTCCGTCTCCTTTTTGCCCGCGTGGGCATACCGCACTGCCCGCAATGCGGCAAAGAAATCGCGCGCCAGAGCATACAGGAAATCGCTGATAAAATACTTGCATTCCCAGCCGGGGAACGAATCATGGTTCTTGCACCGGTAGTGCGCGGGCGCAAAGGTGAACACCGTCAACTGCTCGATACCATAAAAAAAGACGGATACGTCAGAGTCCGCGTCAACGGCGAAATTAAGTTGCTCGACGAGGAAATCAACCTCGATAAAAACAAAAAACATACGGTTGAAGTGGTGGTGGAT
>QZJZ01000034.1 GCA_003599815.1 Candidatus Auribacter fodinae | reverse complement strand
GTCGCAAAAGAATGTCATTGCGAAGCCCCTAAAGTTCTGCGGTAATCTCATCTCTGATCATTTTGAGATTACCGCGTAATTTATGCTCCGCGCGATGACATCGTAAGAGAGAAATTACGAAAAATTTTTGCCAATCATAACTTTCTAACCCTGATATGGTTAGGATGGACTTTTTTGTTTTGAACGGCGATATTCTTTAAATATGGCGGTTGTTTTTGGATGTTCTGCAATAAATTTTAGGTTGTAAATGATGGTGTACTGGTGTAAAAATTAAAACAGGGATGCAGATAGTTGTGTGTGAAAAACGATATGGACAAATCCGGTAAATAAACACCATGAGAATCTTCATTAATTATTTATTATCTATCAGGAATAATTTTTTTACCAGACTGATAGTTCTTGCTGGAACAGTGTGTTTCCCCTTCTTTTATTCAACAGCGTGTGCTGTTGTGGGGCGTGACCTCGTTGTGCATGGCGACCGGAGTTACCCTCCCTATGAATATATAGACAAGAACGGCAATCCGGCAGGATTTAATATCGACCTTTTTCAGGCAGTGGCAAAAGAAATGGGGCTCAGTTATTCTTTAACCCTTGATGAATGGAATACTGTCCGAAGTAAACTGGAAAATGGTGAGTGCGATATGCTCACCGGTATGTTTTTGTCTCCGGGCCGTGCGGAAAAAATCGGTTTTTCCCTCCCGTTTATTATTGTCACGCATGCGGTTTTCGTGCGCCACGGTTCAGAAATCACCTCAATTGAAGAGTGCAAGGACAAAGAAGTTATTGTCCAGCAAAGTGATATGATGCACGATTATGCCCGCCTTCAGGGCTTTACCAATATTATTACCGTTCCGTCGCCCTGCGACGCCCTGAAAATGCTTTCCGAGGGAAAACATGATTGCGTTTTGCTGGGAAAACTTCAGGGCGAATATATTTTGCGCACTGAGAACATTATGAATGTCAGAGCGCTGAAAAATACGTTCATGTCCAGCAGTTATTGTTTTGCAGTTCCTGCTTCGGACCCCGAACTGCTGGGAGCGCTCAATGAAGGGCTGAATATCGTGAAGCGCAATGGCGTTTTCGATAAAATTTATGAGAAGTGGTTCGGCGTTCTTGACAAGGATCTTGAACATAACCACCTGCAGGAAATTATCATGTGGCTGGCAGTGGTGTTTTTGCCGTTTGTTGTTATGCTGGTCGTTTCCACGATATGGTCGTATTCGCTGAAACAGCAGGTGGCGCGCCAGACGGCTCAGCTTAAGGAAGAACTTAGTTTACGTGAAAATGCGGAAAAAAGGCTGGAAAAGAGCGAAGAACGGTTGTCGCTCGCTCTTGACGCCAGTGATTACGGTATGTGGGACTGGCAGATCGAGGACGAGGAAATTTTCTTCAGCCAGCAGTTTTCACGCCTGCTGGGATTCAAGGAACGGGACATTAAGTTGCGGTTTAACAACTGGGAAGAACTGATTCACCCTGAAGATGTGCTTGCTGTGAAAGATAACCTCCAGCGCCATATGGAGGGAGTATCAACTCATTTTCAGTCCGAGTTCCGGCTTCAGGCTAAGAACGGACAATGGATATGGGTGCTCATAAAAGGAAAAATCCTGTCGCGCGACCGGGATAACAAGCCGCTCCGCATGACCGGCACCATAAAGGATATCACCGAAGAAAAGAAGATCGCCGAAGAACTTACCATTTTCCGGCAGTTCGCGGAAGCCTCAGGACAGGGCTTGCTGATGGCAGGGCTTGACCTGCGTATCACGTACGCTAACCCTGAATTGTGCCGTTTACTGGAAGTGTCTTCTCCTGAAGATATTAAAGGAAAAAATATGCTTGATTTTTATCAAAAAGAGCATCATGACCTTATGATCCACACTCTTCTGCCGCAAATATCCGCCAACAGCCGCTGGATGGGGGAAATGCAAATCACCAGCGCTTCCGGCAAGGTTATTCCGACATTTCAGGTTCCGTTCGTTATTTATACCAAACAGGGCAAACCGTTTTACTATGCCAATATCATCACCGATATTACCGAACAGAAGGAAGCGGAAAAGAAACTGCTTCAGGAGAAAGAGTTTCTTGACACGCTTCACAATTCCATTCATGAAGTCATTTTGATTACCACATATCCCGAACGAAGAATAGAGTATGCCAATAACCAGCTTGAATTTATATTCGGATACCATGTTCGTGAATGTATCGGAAAACACATTAATATGCTGTATCTCGACGACGATGCGTTTGCCGAGTTCAGCCGACAACTGGAGAAGGATATTGAAGCAGGCAGGCCTGTAATGAAATATGAACTGCTTATGAAAAGAAAAGATGGGTCGGGTTTTAACGCTGAGATTAATTCCACGTTTTTGTTTGATGACGGGAATGTATCCAAAATTATCAGTCTGGTCAGGGATGTGACTGAAAAGAAAAAAATGGAAGCGGAACTGCTTCAGACCAGAAAACTGGAATCGCTGGGCGTTCTTGCAGGCGGCATTGCCCACGACTTCAACAATTTGCTTGCCGGCATAATGGGGTATATCAATCTCGCCAAAGTAAGCCAGCTTGGCGGCGGGAACGTCAACGAGCTTCTCACAAAAGCGGAAAAAGCGGCTATGCGAGCGAAAGATCTGAGCCAACAGCTTTTGACATTTTCCAAAGGAGGCGCTCCCATAAAAGAGGTGGCAGATATTGCTGAAATAGTTGAGGAAGCCGCTTCGTTTACCCTGAAAGGGTCGAACGTCAAGTACGAATGCATCACTGACGAAAACCTCTATCATGTTAAAGTTGACAGAGGTCAGATCAGCCAGGTTATTAATAACCTTGTCCTCAATTCCCGGCAGGCGATGCCTCAGGGGGGAATTATTACCTTGCGGTGTTCCAATGTCCATAATGGATATGAGATCGATCCTCAACTTGCCGATACTGAGTATGTCTGCGTGTCAATACAGGATCGGGGGACAGGAATCGCAAAAGAAGACCTCCACCGGATTTTTGACCCGTATTTTACCACAAAATCAACAGGAACAGGGCTCGGCCTTGCCACGAGCTACTCGATTGTGAAAAAACACGGCGGGATTATTACCGTTGAATCTGAACTGGGGTACGGCACTGCCGTATCTGTGTACCTTCCTGCCGCCCCTCATCAGAAACAAATGCGCAGGGAAGAAAAACAGCAGGTTATTCAGGGGAACGGCAAGGTACTGGTCATGGACGATGAAGCGATGCTTCGCAATGTATTAAATGACGCCCTGAAGTATCTGGGGTATGAATCGGAATTCGCACGTGACGGCGAGGAAACCATAGAACTCTACACTAAGGCCATAGAATCCGGACAGCCGTTTGATGTGGTGATTATGGATCTGACCATACCCGGAGGGATGGGCGGTAAGGAAGCCATAAAAAAACTCCATGAAATTGATGTCAACGTTAAAGCCGTCGCCTCCAGCGGGTACTCCAATGACCCGATCATGGCGAACTACAAAGAGTACGGATTTGCGGGCGTTGTCAGTAAACCTTTCAGCATTCAGGATTTAAGTCAGGTTCTTCATTCCCTGATCGACGATAGTGCATAAAATAGGAGAGGCGCCCGTTGGGGAGTTCGGGCGCCTCAATTTCCGGTGCGCATATACAGGATTAACCATACTATATGTATAGTTAAATCCGACTTTAAGAATCAAGACAGGAAAACTGATTTTTTGTTTCATAAAAAACATAAGAAAAGTTTATTTTTTCGTGTTTTTGTACAGAGTGGACTCTATAAACTAAATAAAATTACTTTCTTTTTGATTTCTGATAAAAAAACTTGCCTATTTACAGACGTGTGGCATATAGTTATAAGTATCTGATAAAGAGACTCTGCGTAGTATTTCATCCCTATTGATAATTCCTATTGTTGATATCGGAAAAATTTTTTTGGAACATTTATGTACTGTTACTGTCTATATGGGAGCGATGATGAGAAAAGGGTATGACGATCTTACTGATTACGAATTGGTAAAACTGTTTCAGGAAGGTGACCATAGCGCTTTTACCGTTCTTCATCGCCGGTATCATGGAAAAATTTATGCGCAATGCCACCATATGCTATACAGAAACGTTCAGGATGCCGAAGATTGTACTCAGCAGACATTCGTCAAAGCATATAAGGCATTGCATAAATTTAAGTTTCAGGCTAAATTTTCCACATGGATCCAAAAGGTTGCGTTTAATGCATGTATTAATTACCTGAACACCAAGAATTACAGGAACAAGAAAATAACAGGGAGCGTCGACAAGGAAATTCAGGACAGTTCTCAAGCCATAGTGGATATGATACCCGGTAAAGAGAAAGACGCTCGCGATATAATAGATAATCGTGTTATGTATGAGGTCGCGCTTAGATGTATTGCAAAACTGCCGCACAAGAAAAGATGGGCGCTGATGCTCATTGATATTGAGAACGTAAGCTATAAAGAAGCGGCTGAGATTATGGGCATCAAAATGGCATCTTTGAAACCTTTGATACATAGAGCGAGGTGCGAAGTGAAACATTGTGTTAAGGAACAGCTTGGATTATGAAATGTAAAAATATACAGGATTTATTCTCAGATTATTATGACGGGGCAATGAACGCTGACGAAAAGAAGTCGTTCGAAGATCACCTTGATTCATGTGAGAAGTGCTGTACTGAATACGAGCAGTTTGCCGCTGTGCTTGCGGCAGTGAAGTCCATTCCGCCTGCAGTTCCGGCTCCGGAGCTGTTTGACCGTATAGAACAGGAGGTACGCTCGCTGAATTCACACAGCAGTGTGATGCGTGGCATAACGTTCGGTTTGGCAGGCTGTGCGCTGGCGGCCTGTCTTGTGGCGGCGGTTTATATTATGATGTCGCGCGAGACAGCGCAGGTCGCATCAGGAAAACGTATTGAAGGTGAGGACGGACAGCAAATAGCTGAACAAATAACCGAACAGGGCGTAAAACATCCGTCGCCCCAACAGCCTGCTCCTCCGGTAGCGGTCGTAAATGCTCTTCCGCCGGTTCAGGAAAAAGAAGTCGCTATGCCGGTGCAAAAGCAGTCCGAGCCAGTAACGCCAGCCGCGTTATGGCAGGGTAATGTGGAACTGGCAGTGGTTATCATGACGCGCAATGAAAAGGCGGATGTGGCGTCCCTGAATGGTAAAGTGGTCTCTTTTAATAAAATAATCGATGAAAATGGCGGCGTACAGTATCAATTCAATACAGCTGGCGCACCCACCGAACAGGTGCGTCATGAATTGGAGTACCTGTCTGATGTGATTACCAAACTCCATACCATGGTGATGCGGGTTCAGGGAACCGTAGCGGAAGTATCCGTTGCAAAACCTTTTTATGTTATCGCTGGTATTCCTGTGGATAAACTGGATCTGTTTCTCCATGATTTAGACGAACTGGGCACTCATCAAAAACAGATAGACCCTCGTAAGGTGCTTGATTCGTCCGCGTCTTTTGATGAGAATAACGACCAGCTTGTACACATAAAAATTATGCTTCGGCAATAATTTGCCTCCCCAGCCTCTTAGTTGGCTCGCAACAAAAAAATCGGTAAAAAATAGTGGCGATCAGGTTGACATTATGTTAGTTTAATGTTACTATACTATTATTATAACCCCTCTGACAAAATGGAATCGATTAATTGTATGTAACGTGATGGAGCCGGTATTGCTATGAAAAGGACTGTGTGTTTTTTTCTATCTGCGGGTAACCGCATGAAACAGAAAAAAACACAACATGTCTGTCTTCCGCTACTTGCTCTCATGATTCTGATTTCTTTTTTCTGTTGTGCGCCTCCGGTTCTTTCTCTTGTTTCCAGCGATGCCGAACGATCGGTTTTCCTGCAGGAAAGTGAATCCAATTCTTCTTTGCCATCCGCGCTTCCAGTACAGCCAATCGATACGGCAAAAACAGTATATTGTGAAGAGCCAGTTCAACTAGCTCAGGCATCTTCCCGCGATTTTACCACAAAGATCGGTGATGTTCCGGGAAATTGTGACCTTCATCATGTTTCGCATGAATCAATGCTGGACCGTGCGATGCTCGACTTTGTGCCCGTCCCTTCATCTGTATCAATTGCCTCTGCAAAAAAAACTGCGCCGGTTATCGATGCGCGAAGCAATTTTGCTCAGTACTGTTCCAACGCTATTCTTGGCAAAGACGGGCTTCATGTGGTGGGATCGGCTGTTCTTATTGATAAAGCATACAATGAGTACATGAAAAAAGCGGCCTACCGTAATCAGAACATAATTAATTCAGATATAGTGACTTCTTCTACCCTTGAGGAATTGAACCGGAAATACGCTGATTCCGATCAGTTAAAGAGCGTTTTGGATGGAAGCGGCGAGGATGACGCTCCTTACAGCAATATGCTGTTTGTTCCGTTTGAACAGAGCCTGCTCAGGAAAAAAACCGAAAAAGAACGGAAAAGAATCGAAGTGGAACACGGCTCAGGCATGAGCGGTTTTGGCAGGGAGAACCAGTCATATTTTCGCGATTCCGGCTGGTCTGAAATGATGAGCATTATTCACCAGCCTCGTGTTGCCGCTAAAGAGCGGGAACAATTTATACCGCCGGACTCTGAGCAAGATCAGAATATACGGCGGATTCTTCCCGTACTGCCTATACCGGAGCCTCCTGTTTATGCGGAATTGTCATATCTTGGAGAGTTGCCGGTAACGCAGGATGAATTCGTTTTTGATAACTATTATACCGATCCGTCCGATATAGCTCATCTTTACTTTAATGGTGATATCACATCTATGCAGACATACGCGGGTTATTACAGGGATCTCGGTGTCGTTCAGAATGGCGGCGCGCTTCATACCGGCTCATTTCAAATCGGCTATGAGCCTGATCTCAGCGCTTCATATACGTTAAACGGCGGTGAGTTGTCTGTCAGCATGCTTTATAACGGCGCCAGCCCTGACCTTGCCGTTGCCTACATCGGTGTGTCCGGGAAAGCCTCCATGATTCAGTCCGGAGGCGCGTTTGACGCTGATTATCTGACCATCGCGTTCTGGGAATGTGCTGACGGTAATTATGTTTTGAATAACGGTTCAGTTACGACTTTTGAAACCTATGCCGGTTACTATGGAAACGGTAGTTTCACTCATAACAGCGGCACTCATACCACGAATCGCTTGGTTGTAGGCGCTATGGGCGGTTCGCGCGGTACTTATAACCATAATGGCGGTTCTGTACAGGCTCAGGATATCAATGTAGGAGATGGCTACTGCCGATCTGCCGCATATAACCTTCAGAACGGATCCGTTGCCACAAACTGGCTGACTGTCGGGTATGGGAACAACTATGGTTACGCTGAATTCAATATGTCCGGCGGAGTACTGCAAGAAGAAGTTCAGGACGGCAGAGGCGTTCCGAGCCTGCATGTCGGTACGCGTGGCAAAGGCAGGTTTATCCAGTCCGGCGGCACTCATAATTTTGAGGGAACGGCGGCAGTTGCGTATATCGGCGCGAATAATGGCAGTGGCTATTATGGTCTCTCAGGCGGAACATATTATGTTGATAAACTCTATGTCGGTATTAATTATGATCAGTATTTATATGGACTGTATGGGATAAATGTGCCGTATTATGCTTCTCATGAATACCATGGTACTTTTACTGTTTCAGACGGCGCAGTGCTGGCGGCAAACGACATTAACATCGGCGATATCAATTCACGCGGTTTGTTTGTCAATGACGGCGGCAAAGTCACCACTTCATGGCTTGCGGTAGGTATTGCCGGCGGTTATGGCACACTTCAGGAGTATGACGGCTCTATCACAGCGTATAATACTCATATAGGATATGGAGCACACGGCTATTATCTGAAAGAAGGAGGCGCTTTTAGCTCGGATTACATTACGTTCGGGTATGCTGACGG
The DNA here is from genome assembly GCA_003599815.1 of Candidatus Auribacter fodinae. Taxonomy (GTDB): domain Bacteria; phylum Auribacterota; class Auribacteria; order Auribacterales; family Auribacteraceae; genus Auribacter; species Auribacter fodinae. Next base: position 12,908 of record QZJZ01000034.1, on the reverse strand, counting down.
TTTCGGATCACTTGTTATGGGCGGCGGCACTATTTCATCGCAACAGATTACTGCCGGAGATATGGGGGAAGGCGTTATTGAATTGAGCGGCGGTACAATACACTCAGGATCAGTAATATGGGGCTCGCAGGGCGGTGTTGGCAGTCTCATACACAAAGGCGGCACTATAAAAACCACCCTGTCGGTGTTTGGCTCTCCAAACAGTTACGGCACAGGGGAGCAAACCGGCGGCAGGCATGATACTGAAGTCTTTGCGCTTGGCGAGTCGAATGGGAACGGCAAATATGCTTTGCGCGGCGGAATATTGAATTCGCGGTACGCCAATATCGGCACGGAAGCGTCATCCCAGCGGAGTGATTTCCTGCTTGATGGAGGTATGCATCTTTGTACGGAATTAAACGTAGGCCTCCTGACAGGATCCAGAGGAATATATACGGCGAAAAGCGGTACGATGGTGACCAATAGAATGCGGGTTGGCGTGCTGGGCAACGGCGCGCTGGATATAAAAGGCAGGAATGCCAGTTTAACCATAGCGGGATCAGACATCAAAGACGGCAGTACGACAGTTTATCAACGCGGGTCGCTGGTATTCGGGCTGAACAGCGAATTTTTCGCTGACGAAGGGAGCAGGATTACCCTTCAGGACGCTGACTTTGTTGTTATGTCGACCAGCATGTCGGATTTGAGCGGTATGAACAATCTGGAAATGGCGGTCAGGGAAGGCACGACAATACTTGAAGCGTTCTGTGTTGATTACGGTGCGGTATCACTTGAAACTTTTTACAATTCCGCAAATCCCATACTCTATTTGAATGCGCTGATTTTTGACGGACCCGGCCGGATTAATTTCTATATGCAGAATAATTACGATAATTATCTTGATATGCGAGTGCCTGAAACGCAGTACATCGAATACCTGATTATCGGCGAAGAGGCGGATGTGAATATGTTGTTGGATATGAACCTGTATTACCTGAACCTCGTTGATCTCGGCGGTTCCATAACCGTTGACACACGCTTCGCTGGCGATTTGGTTCAGCTTGAGGGCGGGCAGGTATATACCACCATGCCTATTGAACTGCTCGCGGTTTCTGCCGGCGAAATCGCTATGTCCGGGGCGTTGAGCGTATACGCCGCTCCTGAACCGTCAGCGGTATTTCTTTCCCTTTTTGGCGGATTGTTTCTTATCCGTGCAATGCGTAAAAAATCAGAGTGATTATACTATTACTTTCGCCGTTTGTTCACTGTATACAAAGCATATATGATTGCTTTAAAGAGCTCATCATACGATGTTTCATCGTGTCGTTTTCTGACAAATTCATCAATCGGGGATAATTGCCCCGTCCCCTGCGACAACAGCTGGTTTGAGGCAGTATACAGAATGATAAACGGGTTAAAAACCGACTTGTGAGCTTTAATCGAACGTGCTAGGTCTGATGCGGTTCCGTCAACCAGCTGGAACTCCGTTACAATGAGCGCGGGGTCAAGAAACGTTGCCTTCGGCAACGCGTCAACAATGCAGGATGCTGTCCGTACGTCTATTTTTTTATTTTGTAAAAAGGTGATCGCCGGATCTTTTCGCGGAGCGTCATATACGTACAGTATCTGGCGGCTGTTCAGGTAATAGCTGGAATTCTCAAATAAATCGTTAATCAGTGAATTTGCGTTATTAAACTTAATGCTCAGTTGCGATAAGTCTGCCTGAACACGGTAGTTTTCGTTTTCCAGTTCATGAACTAGTCTGCTCAGTACCGGTTCCGTATTAATAACGGATTTTATTATTGTCCGGTGATGCAGGTGCCGCTCGATAAGATGAATTATCTCAGCTTCCGCCATTCCGTTGTAAATGAAGCCGCATATGCCGGAGTTGACGCATTGCATCATCGCAGGTTGATCGTTTCTCCGGGATTCATCACCCATATCAGCGATCAGCGGTATGCCAGCGTACCAAAGCGTATCGCTCAGTTCGAGCGCTTTTTGCGGCGGCGCGATAACAAGATCGTAGTTATGCGGGTTTTTCGGCAATTTTTGATCTTCTGCGATATAAAGAGTGGTGTATCTCTTTTCGTTCAGCAGTCGTACAACTGTCCGCTCATGAATGGAATCTGTTGAGGAAATATAAATTATGGTAAACGGCATAGAGAGTCCTGTTTGTTGTAATTCTTCCTTATTTAATCGGATATTTCCCCTGAAAAATTAATAGTCTCGAACCGACTGAATTGCGGAACCGTTATAAGTTGTAATTTCATCTAAGTTAAAAATAGTAATGATAAAAACGGCTAAATACAGTGTTAATGGCGGTTGATTGTGATGATAATATCTTTTTGTTCAGTATGATATATTTTGTTCGAAATTTAAAATTAATATGCGCCTGAATTGACATATCTGGTGATATATAGTATAATTAAATAAATAATGTCTATTCTCGAATTTGGATACAGTCAGCTTATGTACACTATGAATATCCATATAACTCTTTTTTTTCTTATTGCCCGCACTTTAATGCTGTACCCGTATATAAAACAGCCTGTTTTGACGATATTCACCATATTGAAATACAGATACTTTTTTGTGGTTCAAAATGATTCTTAGTTAATTTTAATATAGTAAAACGCAAAGGGGATAATTATGGCGCCAGTACAATTGAGACGATTCCAGACAGCCTTAGCGGCAATGACAATCCTTGTGATGCTCAGCGGCGAGGCTTATGCCCAGAGCGCGCCGAACGCGCCGGTAATCTCACGGGTTGGCGGCAGGGATGTAGTAGTCGGTGAAACATTGTATACCAATAACAACCAGCAGGGCGTCACTACCGTAAGCCTTGCGTTTAATGGGTTCGCTCAGAACGGCACCACCGTATATCTTTATAACGGAGCAAATTTAATCGCCTCGAATATTCCTGTTACCGATGGCGCGTGGCAGGCGTCGGTATCCATGACGCAGGGGCATTATACCTTTTCCGCGAAAGCGAAAAATGCTTCCGGCGTGTATTCCCCTCCGTCCGACCCTCCGGTCGATACGATTGTTGATACCCGTGTGCCCAATGTGACTGTGAGGTTGACGCAGGTCTGGTCGGGCGACCGTACATATTTTAATCACGAATTAACCACGATTTACGCGGATGTCAGCGACCCCAGCAGTGGCGGAGTAAGTTCAGGACTGGATTTTTCTACCGCGACGGGCTCAATCCTTGACTATACGGACAACGCGCAGGTACCGATCTCTGTGGCGCCGGATTATGTTTCGAAAGTAGATCTGGTTCCTACCAAAGGCTTTGGCAAAGTAGTTAATGCCACTACCGGTTCGTTTATCAATGAGCATCATTATAAATCCACCGTCACCATTGCTGACCGGGCAGGAAACGTCGGCACATACACCAAAAATATGTATGCGGATTATGTGTACGGTATAACCGTTGCAGGTATGTATGTGTATGACCCGAACCATGCTCAGGCGTTGACCGCAGGTGAACTCGGTGTCAGCGAACCGACGAATAACTATCCGACGACGTCTGCCAGCCCGCTGATTTCACCGTCAGGTGTAAATTATGGCGCCGGTTGGGTAAAATATTACAAGAATATGCATATTTATACTAACCCCACGCATATGATTGTGAAATTAACACCGAAAGATATTTCCCCAAATCAGGGCGGTTTTGACGTAACGTATTTAGGCGAGTACGTAGATGACTGGGCAACTCAACGCGTTACATATCTGCATCCCAGCAATAATCCGGTAGCGACTTTAGATGCCGACGGATGGTTCGAGGGCAATCCTGATCCCAACCTGATTAAACCGAAGGGATATGTGAGGAACTGGTTCTACCCGCAGGATTCAGGGCAGAACAGGGCTGGGCACAATTTCTATTATTATACAAAAACAGGCAAACCCCAGAGCCCGGTAGTTACTGATTTAGGCTACCCGGACGGGGATCCCGATATCACCAAACCGATTTTTTCCGACGCTCATAACCGCATAGTTCCGAATACGGCGGGCACTATTGAAAACAGCCAGTATAAAAGTATCGTATATCGCTACATGGACGGATTTGACCTGAAATGGAAAGTCGTTGTGCTTTCTCAGGGGCAGGCATATCAGAACAGGGCTGGCCTCTATGACGACGGCGATACATGGTATGACTCTGACGGGGACTGGGTTCGGGATTCAAATGAACCGTTTGCCGATGTGACCAAATCCGCAGTCAGTGACGGCCGGACATGGCAGTTGGTCAACCCCAATAACTCGCGTTTTACCGTAAGCAAGCATTACACCAGCTATCATGTGGTGCGTGAACCGGACACAGGATTCCAGAGCGACCCGATGCAGACACCGCACCGCATATATAAGGTTGACATCACCTATCCCACTGTTGACGATGTTACTATGTCGCAGGGATTGTATGAACCGGATACGGACTATTTTTTTATTCGCACTGACCAGCTGGCGACAATTCAGGCCAATATCGATGATTATCCCTTTTACAATTATTTTACAACGATATTTACGTATAAGTTTAATGAATGCAAACTGGAACTGCTCAACCAGTCCAGTCAGGTAATTAATCCTACACATACGGGAACTTTTTCCAAACCGAACGATTCCATTTCGCAGGGAGTGGGTGTGCTTGACCTGTCGACGGCGTTTACCTCAATGACGCCGGGCGCGTATACTATGAAACTGACCATTGTGGATAATTTCGGGAACACGACGGTTGATTCGTCAAGGACGCTGGTCGTTGACGGCAAAGCCCCTGACGTAACGGGTATAGAACCTGCTCCGGGCAGTCATATAAGCGCGTTAACCAACTTTCAGGTAACATTATACGATTTGCCGACCGGGTCGGAACCGGTGAGCGGCGTATCATTCGGCAGTGGAGATCAGGCTTCAACCGATCCGTCGTACAGCCAGCTCAGGCCGTTACGTGAGCTGGGCACTGCGGCTGCTTCAGGGCAGACGCTGGTTGTCAGCAAACCGCTGTTCAGCCATACCGGCGCTGATCTTGCTGTTGTCGGACAGAAACTTGAAGCGTGGCGCACTGACCAGTCGAATACCGCTGACATAATGACTGTAACTGCCGTGAACGGCGATCAGGTGACATTGACTTCGCAAAACGGCAATTTACAGAGCGGTTCTACCTATATGCTTTTGTATCCCATAGATTATTATCATTCAAGCAACGCTGTGGACACTTTATCGGCCAACCCGATTGACCCTATCACGCAGGAAGGGTATTACGTGGTTCAGGTGCGCGCGGTGGACCGGATCGGCAACACCAACATAACATTAAGCCATTACCAGTACGGCGCCAGTGACCCGACATACTATTCTCCGGCATATGGAACATTTACCCTGACTCCGTCGCCGGCAACGGCTCTGGCGGGCGAAATTATCACAGTCACGTCCGGTATTATTCGTATGCAGAACCTTGAACAGGTATACGACGGGACGCTGGTAACGGTTGTGTCCGGGTCGATAGCAACTCCTTTCGGAACCATCCTCGAAGGAGATCAGGACGAATTCGCGGACGGCGTGCAGGTTGCCACTGTCAATGGAAGGGTAACCTTCAGGATTACGCGGACAGTTCCGGGCACGTCTGCGGTGAGCGCTTCGTCCGGAGGCGCATCCAGCGATCCGAATCCTGCAATAGCGTTCATACCGAACTATCCGGATGGCGACCTCGCTTTGCAGGCAAGTGCGGCGAGCTGTATCGCCAATGGCACAACTACAATCGAAATCACCAGCGCGGCTGTTGCGGACCAGTACGGCAACCCGATTACCGATTCCAATACGCCGTTCAATTTGTTTACCGTGTCTGTTCCGGGATTCACGGTTGATGAAACCGATCTTGACACCGGCACTCCGGGCGTGCAGGTTAAACCGGGCGCTGACAGCATTCTGCGGGTAACTCTGCGGGCGGGAACTTCAGCCCAGAACACAACGCTCACCATATCAAGTGTGAGCAAACCAGCAACCACCGATTCACTGGCGCTCAGCCTTCTTCCGGGAGTTCCGGGACAAGCGATTACATTATCCACAGGTAATAATACCCTAATTGCGCAGACATCAGGCACAACGGTTATAACAAGTTCAGCCATAAGAGATATAAATGGCAATACGGTCGCTAACGGCACACTGGTGACCGTGTCAACTACTCGCGGCACAGTCACGTCGCAGGATGAAGATGCGGGAATTGCGGGTATACAGCGCAAAACTCAGAACGGTGTCATTACCATTCAGGTCTCCGCTCAATCCGCTCAGGTTGGCGATGGAACCGTTTCCGCAGTAAGTGTTCAGGGGAGCGCATCTGGATCGGAGGTTCTTCATTTTGTCGCTGATAACCCTTACGGTACGATGACCTTGACTCCTGTTCCTGCTGAACTTATCGCGGACGGCGTGTCGGTGTCTACGGTCACCAGCAGTATTATTCGTGACCAGTATACCAATCCGGTAGGCGCAGGAGCAACTGTCAATGTATCTTCCTCAGCCGGATTGCTCCGTGCGAACAGCGGGGCGTCATGGACAGCGGGGGCTATTACGGTCAGCACTGTGGGGCAGGGAACGATCAGTTTTGATGTGCAGGCAGGTTCTGTGGTGGAAACCGCGTCAATCAGCGTCCAGTCAAATTCAGGTACCGCTCAGGGAACTGTGGCCATACCGTTTATCGCGGGTGTGCCTTCAGGCATAATATCTCTTTCAGTAAATAAATCCGAAATGATTGCCGGAAGCAGTGACAGCGCGGTCGTCACCGGCTTTGTATCTGACCAGTACGGGCACTCTGTTGCCGATGGAACCGCTATAACCATTGCGATTAGCGATGGAACTCTTATTGCTGTTGATGCAGATCCGTTGGAAAACGGTATGCAGGTATTGACTGCAAACGGCACAATTACGTTTTCGTTCAGCCCGGACAGCGCGGAGCCGGGCACAGCGGTAATCAGCGCTGATTCAGTTATCGGCTCAGCGTATGGCGACGCGCAATTCGCTTTTATCGCCGGAGCGCCGGAACAGCCGTTTACTCTTACACCGCAACCGGCATCAATACTGGCTGACGGGCAGAGTATCGCCACGGTTGCCAGCACTGTCATTCGCGATATCTACAACAATATTGTCACCGCCGGAGAGCTGATTACCGTATCAGCCTCATCAGGAACGATAAACGCATCCGATGAGGACGCCGTTGCGCCGGGGATACAGGTATCCACTGCGGCGGACGGGAAAATATCTTTCAGTATGACTTCATCAACCATTTCCGGTACTGTAACGCTTTCTGCACAAAGTGTTAATGGCAACGCGACAGGGTCAGGGCAGATACTTTTCAATGCAGGTGTTCCTGCAGGAACAATAACCCTGACTGCCGATCCTGACAGCATGATGGCGAACAGCGGGCAGGTATCTCAGGTGTCGAGTTCAATCATCAGGGATCAATTCGGCAACACGGTTGCTGATGGAACGTTGATTACAGTAACGGCTGACCGCGGCGAAATTACTACCTCAGACGCTGATGCCGCACCCGGCATTCAGGTTTCTGCGGCGAACGGGAAAATCCAGTTTGATGTGCGGTCTTCACTGACATCAGGAGATCCGGTAGAACCGGGTATAGCTGTAGTGACAGCCGTTGGAGATGGAACGGCGCCGGACCGAGCTGAAGGGGCTGTTTCCATTACATTAACCAGAGACGTACCATACGGCACCATTTCCATGTCCGCTCAGAACACGCCGCTTGTTGCTGACGGCATGAGCGAATCCATAGTTACCAGTTTACCGATTACCGATCGTTACAACAATCCGGTTGGTGAAGGAATCATGGTCAGCATATCCACAACGCGCGGTTCGATTGTTGAGGATGCCGCGCCGGAAGCAGTGAATAATCAGGTATTGACCGATGCGGCAAGCACAATAACGTTTACCGTTCGAGCCGGGACATCTTCCGGTGCGGCAACGGTTACTGCCTTGAGCAATGTAGGCACTGCTCAAGGGCAGATATCTATCCAGATTAACCCGGATGTTCCTGCCGGAATAATCACGCTGTACGCGTTGTCGCCTGCTCTGGAACTCGACGGGGTCAGCAGTACTCAGGTCACCAGCGGATTGATAACTGATGCCAATGGGAATATTGCGGCAGACGGCACGCTGGTAACAGTCGATATCACGAACGGCACGATCAGCGCGGCTGATCAGGACGGCGGCATCAGCGGTATTCAGGTTGCCGTATCAGGCGGTATGATTTCGTTCTCGGTTACCAGCAACGGCGCAGTTTTGGGCGAAGGGATTATATCCGCGGACAGCGTAGAGGGCTCAGCGAGCGGGTTGTTGTCCATCGATTTTATCCCCGGCAGTCCGTCAGGCATTATTTCGCTGAACGCGTCGCCGTCTTCAATAGTTGCCGATCCGTACAGCTTTGCTCCCGTTGAGGGAGTTACTACTGAAACGACAATATCCAGCGGTATAATCACAGATGCCGCCGCCAATGTGGTCGCCGATGGCGAACTGTTTACGGTATATACTTCCCGCGGCATTATTACCAGCGCCGATGCCGATCCGGGGATCAGTGGAATTCAGGTTGCCAGCGTATCGGGTAGTGTATCGTTTACATTGAGTTCATCAGGCAGTACTGTGGGTAGTTCTACGGTGTATATCAGCTCGGTTGCCGGAAGCGCGTCGGGCAATGCGGCTGTACTGTTTACTGATAGCGGTATTATTGGCGGCATACAGATTATTCTTGATGAGGACCGTCCTGAAGCTGACCGATATGTACCGTGGAATATCAGCCGCGCTGTTATAGTTGAGTGCTTCGATATTCTTGGAAACAAGGCTGTTGGAGATACGGTTGCCTTAACCATGGTACAGAATGAATCGGGCAGTTCGTTATCGGGTTATCCGGGATATCCCGGCACCGGCACCTCATCTTCATGGAGCGGTGTGACGGATGCCAACGGACGGTTTCTGGTAAAGTACACTACGCCTGCCGATCCGGGCACCGGTATTAACCGCGAGGATGTATTGGATGCACATAGCGCTGATGTCACTATGGATGATGTTGATAACCGTCGGTTTATCGTGACCTCCAACGTGCCTCCTCTGTTTCGTATCGTCTCTATTCCCCAGACAGGGATGGCAGGCGAATATAATCTTATAACACTGGAAATAATCGACCTTTATGACAGCCATATTACTGATGTGAACGGTATATTCCCCTCATTGACAGTTGATCTGTCAATCGCGCCTGCGGCGCACCAGACGAGCGGCGCGTTTTACCTGTTTGACGGCAGTACGTATACTCCTGCCGGCGTAGCGAATGTTGTGCTTCAGTGGGACGCAAACGGCTATGCCGACATTTATTACAAGGATACACAGAAAGGTGCGATGTCATTACTCATAGAAGATTCAGCGGACGTTATTGAGCCGGCGGGAAAATCTATAACCATTATACCGAATATAACCGCGTTTGGCGGTACTGTTACGCTGAGCGCGTCGCCTGCTCAGATTGTCGCCAGCGGATCCAGCATAAGCGCCATAACGGGCGGGCCTGTAACTGATCCATACGGCAATATCCTTGAGGGGGTTGTGTTCACTGTATCCACAAACCGCGGTTCAATTCTTGCTCTTGATGTTGACGGTATAAGCGCGAACGGCGTTCAGACCGCAACCAATGCGGCTGGTATTATATCGTTTGACCTCAGGTCGGAAACATCGCCCGGCCCGGCGGTCGTATCTGCGCAGATGAGTCCCGTAAGCCCGAATAATACGGTTATTGTATCGTTTGCGGCAGGGAGTCCTGCGGGAATAATAACATTAACGCCCGATAGGACAGAAATTCAGGCTGACGGAACCAGTTCCGTTCATGTAGACAGCTCGGTTATACGCGATTCATGGGGCAACAGCGTGACTGCCGGACAGCTGGTTACCATAAGCGCTACGCGTGGCGACATTACAACTGCTGATGCTGACGGTAACTCCGGCAACGGCATTCAGGTGGCGACAGATGCTTCAGGCGCGATACATTTTGATGTCCGATCAACCGCTATTGCGGGACTGGCGTCCATAACCGCTCAGAGCGTAAACGGGTCGGCTCAGGGATCCGTATCTGTTTTGTTTATACCCGGCGATCCTGCAAGCGCCATTACCCTGCATGCGAATCCTGCTCAGGTTGTGGCGCACGCGCCGAATTCGTCATTGGTAACGTCCGATCCGATTACTGACGGAAGCAATATCGTTCTGGACGGAGAACTGTTCACCATAACCGCTTCAGCGGGTTCGCTGGTTGCTCTTGATGAAGATAGTACCCGAGAAGGACTGCAGGTTGGCAGTACAGGCGGCGTCATATCATTTGTGTTCAATCCGAATACCGATCCGTCTACGGTGACCGTTTCTGCGGTAAGTGTCAATGGTTCTGCAAGCGGTTCTGCTCAGATAGAACTGATTGTCGGCAACCCATACGGCACAATAAATCTGTCTGCGGATCCGTCCGTGATAACAGCTGACGGAGTATTATCTTCAACAATAACAAGTACTGCCATGCATGATAGATACGGCAACGTTCTGGAAGCAGGTACGCTTTTCCATGTGTCGTCCAGCCTTGGAACCATCAATGATTCCGGGTTATCCGAACTGAACGTGGCGTGCGTTGAGGGCGGAATACTCTCGTTCACCGTAAAAAGCGGAACTGCCGCCGGCACGGCAACGGTATCCGTAGAGAGTATTGAAGGGTCGTCGACAGGAAATACGTTAATTCAGTTTATACCGGGCGCGCCCGCAGGCGCCATATCTCTGCAGGCGATCCCGCAGGTACTAATAGCGAAAAGCGGTTCGCAGTCATTGATTAAAGTCAACAACAGCAGTCCTATGCGCGACAGCAACGGCAACATTGTCGCTGACGGGACGCTGGTCACTGTTTCCACGGATATGGGTAAACTGCTTGATAACGGAACGGAAGTTGATCAGATGACCGTTTCTGCATCAGGCGGCATTTTCTCGCTGAATTTCAAAGCGGTCAATGGACCGGGCACAGCGCATATAAATGCGGTAAGCGGTGCGGCGAGCGGCAGTATCACGGTTTCACTCGTACCCGGCAGTCCGGCGGGCTCAATTACCCTTACGCCTTCGCCGGCAAGTATGACCGCGAATGGTTCAAGTACGAGTACCATAACAAGCAGTGAGATTAAAGACCAGTACGGCACGCGCGTAGCGGCTGGGACGCCGGTCACTGTCAGTGCGACTGCCGGGACAATCACAAACACCGATTCCGATGCGGGTATTCCCGGCATTCAGGTGCCTGCATTGGCTGACGGTACAATTTCTGTAACCCTGAAAAGCGCCGTGACGGCGGGTTCATCCACTATAAGCGTTGCGGCATTATCAGGTTCCGTGCTTGGTTCGTGCACTGTGGCTTTTACAGCAGGCGCTCCGGCAGGAAGCATTACCTTGACTCCTGTGCCGAACAGCCTGATTGCCCGGAGCGGCGATGAGTCAACAGTAGGTAGTTCTGTTATAAGGGACGCGAATAATAACCCGGTCGGCGAGAATATAGCGGTTACCGTTTCGACTACGAGAGGCCTGATATCCACCGCGGATCAGGACGCGCTCACGCCCGGCATTCAGGTACGCACAAACTCCGACAGCAGGATATCTTTTGTCGTTGAGGCGGATGCCGCATCAGGAACAGGTGCCGCTCAGTTGTCTGCTGTATCGGTTACCGGATCAGCCGCGAGCGCGCAGGGTGCTGTGATTCAGTTTACTATCGGACAACCGGCAGGGACATTCAGCCTGACTGCTTCACCCTCGGAAATTGTTGCTGACGGGACATCACAATCTACTGTCACCAGTGCGCCTATAACAGATCAGTACGGCAATGTTGTGCCTGCGGGAACGCTGGTTACCGTTACCACAAATTGGGGTGACATTATAGAAGACGACGCTGATCCGGTGAATTATCCTGATACTCAGATAGCCGCAGACGCAAGCGGTGTTGTATCTTTCCGCATACAAAGCGAAACGGTTACGGGAACCGCTTCGGTCAGCGCGGCCTCGACTGAGGGAACCGCCGCTGGCTCAACAACGGTTTCGGGTATTGCGGGCGCAGTTACACAACTGGTGGTTGTGATTCCCGGTGAAACATTTAATACTGCTGTACCTGAAGGAAAAACAGGAACGCCGTTAGATCAGGTTATCAATGTGCCTTTTGCTGTAAAGGTTTATCCTGTTGATGCCAACATGAACCATGCGGTACGTTCCACCATGACGGTAACGATTGATTCATTGAGTTCATATATGACTGCGGCTCCATCTTTTAGTCAAACATTTGACGGTTCGTCCGGAGAACTTGTTTTCAGTATACAGGATACGATTGCGGGGCTGAACCTTCAGCTTAATGCGCACAACTCCGGCAGTAGCGTATCAGGATTGAGCAGTGATTTTGATATTAAAGCGGGTGCGCCGGTAAAAGTGCATGTGTTACTGCCGGGCGAAGTGTCTGTGCCGGGCGATGCGGGCGACGGGAAATCCGGGTCACCGGTACCGCAGGAAGCGGGTGTGCCGTTTACGGTGATCGTGCAGTATGTTGACCAGTATTATAACGTGGTGACCGACGTACAGGAAACGGTTCAATTAACGTCTTCCAACTCAGCTGGTAACGCCGTTTTACCGCCTAATACAGTACTAACGCTCGGGAGCGCGGTGCTGTCAATCACCGAGTACCAGTTGACAACTCCTCAGTCTTTGCGCAGGTTGACGGCTTCATTGCTTGGGCATCAATCAAATCCTATTTTTGCGCAAACCTCTCAGTTCATTGTGCAGGACACACTGGCTCCGGCATTGAGATCGTTTACCATAAGTAACGGTTCGGCATATACTTCAAGCGCGACAGTGTCACTGCAGGCTGACGCGTACGACGCGGGCGGGGCTGTGTTCCA
>QZJZ01000056.1 GCA_003599815.1 Candidatus Auribacter fodinae | reverse complement strand
GAACAGAAAACGCAAGCGAACCTCGCAAATCTTGACTGCGGCATACAGGTTCAGCGCATCGATATTGAACGGATCGCGCCTCCTGTTCAGGTCAAAGACGCGTTCAGCAGTGTAATTCAGGCTGAACAGGAGCACAGCCAGAAAACCAATGAAGCGCGCAGTTATGCCGCCAAACTGCTCAACGAAGCCGCAGGACAGGCGGCGGGTATCGAATCTGCGGCGCAGGCATATAAAACAAACAGCATCGAACAGGCTAAAGCCGATGCCGGATACCTTGCGGAAGTGCTTGACCAGTACAATGCCAACCCGGCACTTTTCCAGTTTATGGTTCAGCAGAAAGCCGTAAAAGAAATTCTTGAGACCGTTGATGATACATTCCTGTTTTCCAATACGGACGTAAAACGCGATATCAGACTCCTGCACAATAAAAGCCAGAAGGATTAATGAATGGATAACCAGCAGGCACAGAACGCCATAGCCTTACAACAAAAAATGATCGCCCTGCGACTGCTCGGCACGTTTCTGGGCGGAGCGCTGGTGCTGAACTCGTTTCTCGCTCAGTACATGTTCGACATGTCTGACGATACAGCGGGCTTAAGCGCGTTTATCGGCGCGGTATTGTTGAGTATCCCTATTCTGTGGTCTTCGCTCCGGTCTCTGTTCAGCGGAAAACTGCACATGCAGGAGCTGGTCGCTCTGGCTCTTCTGGCATGTTTCGCTCTGCAGGATTACAAAACAGCGGGCATTGTGGCGTTCATCATGCTCGGCGCTGAACTGATCCAAAGCAGATCCGCTCTCGGCGCCCGCGCGGCAATTGAAGGGCTGGTGCGGCTGACTCCGACACGCGCGCGTCTGGTGCAGTCCGATGGAACAACCACGGAAATAGAAGCGCGTTCACTGTCTGCCGATTCGTCAATCATAGTCCTGCCCGGAGAATATATTCCGGCTGACGGCGTTATCACCGCAGGAAACGCCACCATAAACGAAGCGAGCATAACCGGAGAATCAATGCCTGTTGAGAAAAAAGGAACAGATACCGTATTCGCGGGAACACTGAACATCAACGGGAAAATCACCATAAAAGTAACACGCGCAGGCGATGATACCACCCTCGGCAAAGTAAAAAAACTTATCATGGAAGCGGAACAGACCAAAGCGCCGATCATGCGCATCATTGACCAGTACGTATCGTGGTACACTCCGGTTATTGTGATGATCGCCGGAATAATCCTGTATTTCACCCGCGACATGAGCAGGGCTGTCACCGCACTGGTGGTTACCTGCCCGTGCGCGTTGATTTTAGCAACACCGACGGCTATGGTCGCGGCTCTGTCCAGTGCGGCACGGCTGGGAATACTGGTAAAAAACGTGCGGCATCTTGAACTAGCCTCACGCCTGAATGCCATCGTATTCGACAAAACCGGAACGCTCACCACCGGAGAACTGGCTGTCACAAAACTCAGCCCGCTCAGTAAAGATGAGAACGCCGGCATGGATCTGCTGTCTCTGGCTGGGTCATTGGCGTCGAACAGTATGCATCCCGTATCCAAAGCGGTGTCAAGCATGGCTAAACAGGCGCGTGTACCTCTGCATACCATATCGGATTTTGCTGAAGAAGCAGGCATGGGCATACTTGGGACTGTTGAAAAGAACAGAGTTATCGTCGGTAAAATACAGTGGCTGAAACAACACAAAATTACGGTGAAAGAACCCAAAGACGCGCCGGAAACCGCAGGTTTGAGTTTACTGCATGTTGCGGTCAACGAAACATATATCGGCTGGATCGGGCTGGAAGACAAAACTCGCGGCGAAGCGAAAGAAGCCGCTATCCAACTGCATTCAGCGGGCATAAAAAAAATCATGATGCTCACCGGAGACCGTGAATCCGTGGCTGAAAAAGTGGCAAAAGAACTCGGTTGCGAAGAATACAGGTCGCAGTGCCTGCCGGAACAGAAATTGCAAGAAGTACACGCGTTGCAGGATAAGGGGTATATTGTCGCTGTGGTCGGTGACGGCATTAACGACGCTCCCGCTCTCGCCGCCGGTGATATCGGTATCGCAATGGGCGCGGCAGGGAGCGACATCGCAATACACAGTGCATCTATTTCATTGATGAACAATGATTTGAGACGACTGCCCTTTATTGTTGCATTATCGAAAAAGACCAGAACCGTCATTTTTCAGAATATGGCGTTCGGGATATTTTTTATAGCGGCTGGTTTGACCGCTTCCGGGCTTGGATACCTGAACCCCATCATAGCCGCTGTTCTGCATAATATTGGGGCTTTTGTGGTTATTTTCAACAGCGCTCGGCTGGTTCGGATGGGCGAACACCTGAACCCGCATGAATGACGCAAATTCGTATATAAAGAGGGATATTATGGCTGACAA
The DNA here is from genome assembly GCA_003599815.1 of Candidatus Auribacter fodinae. Lineage (GTDB taxonomy): Bacteria > Auribacterota > Auribacteria > Auribacterales > Auribacteraceae > Auribacter > Auribacter fodinae. Next base: position 18,609 of record QZJZ01000056.1, on the reverse strand, counting down.
TACCAAACCCGTTGTTATGGCACGTAACTTAACCAAAGTTTTCAAGGATTTCTGGGGACGCCCGCGCGTAAAAGCGGTTGACGATATATCGTTCCAGATAAATCAGGGCGAAGTCTACGGACTACTCGGTCCGAACGGCTCCGGCAAGTCAACCACCCTGAAACTCTTGCTCGGACTGCTCTTCCCGACCAAAGGGCAGATATCCATACTCGGCAAACCGGTCTCGCACGTAGCGGTAAAACAACGCATCGGTTTTCTGCCTGAAGAATCGTATTTGTACGGCTACTTAAGCGCGCGCGAAACACTGGAATTCTACGGCAAACTGTTTGATTTAACCGCCGCTCAACGCAAACAGCGGGCAGAACAGTTGCTCGATATCGTCGGGCTGGAAAAAGTTGCGTCCCGCCCCGTACGCGAGTTTTCCAAAGGCATGGCACGCCGGCTCGGTCTGGCTCAGGCGCTTATCAATGACCCAGACCTGATTTTCCTCGACGAACCGACTTCAGGGCTCGACCCGATCGGCACACGCCAGATAAAAGACCTTATCTCAGACCTGAAACAGCGAGGAAAAACAGTGCTCCTGTGCAGTCATCTGCTGGCGGATGTGGAAGACGTATGCGACCGTATCTCGATTTTATACGGCGGAAAAATCAAGGTTGAAGGCAAAGTCAGCGACCTGCTCCAGAACCACAACACCCTGCAGATCAATATGCCTGACCTGAAAATGTCCACAATAGAAAAAATCAAAAAGGTTATCATGGAAACGGAAAACAACCCTGATATATCCATTGAGCACCCGCACGACCGCCTCGAAACATTTTTCCTGAACGTAGTCGAGCAGGCGGTAAAAGATAAAGATGAAACGTCCGGCGCGCAGATTCATCTAGCGGGCAAAAAGGAACCTGAACCACAAACGGCGGATCAAAATACTGCCGAAACAACGGATACCGACCTCATCAAGCATCTGATGGATAAGGAATAAACCGTTATGAAACAAGTTTTAGCTATTGCTCATAAAACCGTTTTAAAGGCACTGCATGATAAGATGTTTGCCGGCATAACGCTGATATTCCTCATTATTCTGCCGTTATTGCCGCTTCTTCTCCGCGGAGACGGATCGGTGATCGGGCACCTGCGGCTGTTTATCAGTTATTCCGTGAATTTTTCCATTTTTTTCCTGTCACTGCTGGCGATATTTATGGCGTGCAATTCGCTCTATGAAGAGATGTTTCGCAAACAGATGTTCCTGCTGGCAACCAAACCCGTCCGCAAATGGCAGATTATAGCAGGGCACTGGCTCGGCACCTGCATCATTGTTGGGACACTGCTTGCCGGAGCGACTGTTATAAACTACGGCGGGCTCCGGTGGATTTACAGTCACCAGAAATCTGTCCTTACCGAAGAACAGCATACAGACATAGCGCAGAACTTCTTTTCCGCCAGAAAAACCGCTTTGCCGGATAACCCGGACATAGATTCCATGGTTGAGGAATCCGTGCTGAGCTTTAGAAAAGCCAACCCGAACGACAAAACGCCTGCTGAAGAATTGCGCGAAACGTACCGGAAACGGCTTTTTTACAAATTGTACTGCATACCGGTCAATTTCCAGAAAAAATGGACTGTCAGCGGAATTAAAGGCGTAAAAGGCGATGTTTTTAATTTCAGATTCAAATACTATACATCCGAAATGCCGCCCGACGGCAAAATCAACGGCAAATGGGTATTCGGTGAAGCAGGTGTAACAGAAGAACACGAGGTATTTACCGATAAATCACCCGAAACATACCATACCCTCACACTGCCCGTTTCAGTAATCAGCGGCGACGGCACGCTTCAGGTAAAGTTCACGAATCAAGACAATGATATGCTCACCCTGATTATGCCTGATAAAGATAATGTGGAAGTATTGTATGAATCAGGCATATTTGTCATCAATTATCTGAAAGCATCACTGCTGATTTTCTGCCAGATAGCTGCGCTGGTCGCTATCGGCGTTTTATTTTCAGCGTTTTTGTCGTTTCCTGTGGCTTGCCTCATGACCCTGTTTTTCTTCGGTATCGGCACCATGGCAACACATTTCGTGCAGATGCTCTCCGCGCCGGTTGTCGAAGAAGCACACGGGCATAGCCATGGGCATGAAGCGGATCATGAGGCAGTGGAATCAATTTTCGATCTTGTCGCCCGTAAAATGGTCGGCTCAATGATACAGGTGTTCCCGCATTTCGATACTATCAACCCGACCCGTTTTCTCACTGACGGACGGTTTATTGATTCATCTACCATGATATGGGGATTCGGCATTATACTGTTGTTACAGGGCGGAACCGCACTGATTCTCGGAACCATTATTCTTCACCGGAAAGAATTGGCAAAAGTTACCATATAAGGATACATATATGAAATCAACCTTTACCCGCATCGTGATCATTCTGATTACCTGCACTGTGCTGATCGGCATCAATTCGAACCTAATGCCCCGCATCAACACGATTCGCGATAATGAAGGGCTAACCCGCAACATGCCTCTTGATAACGCGCCCCCGCAGTTTGTGCTTGCCGTCAACCTGCTCGGCGGACTGCGGTGCATTCTGGTTGACGCACTTTGGCTTCGCACCATGAAACTGCGCGAAGAAGGCAAATTTTTCGAGATGGCACAGCTTTATAAATGGATCTGCCAGCTCGAACCGCAAATCGAGGATGTCTGGGCCCATAACGCATGGAACATGGCGTACAACATCTCGTTTGAAATGCCCTATCCGCAGGACAGGTGGCGATGGATCAACAAAGCCATTCACCTGCTCCGCGATGTCGGGCTGGTGTACAACTCGCGAAGCGCGGTGATACGCAGGGAAATAGCATGGATTTACGCCCATAAAATCGGTCAGCAATGGGATGATATGCACCTGTACTACAAAAAACAGCTCGCTCATGACTTCAGCAAGCTTGTTTACGGTTACGACGATTTAAAACAAATGAAGGGCATAATATCGTCCGAAGATCAATCCCCCCCTGTTTTTCAGGATGTTACGCTTCTGAAGACACATAAAATCCAATCCATTGTCGCTTTTAACGCGGCTCAGGAATCCGGGGTGCTCAAAAACGACCCGTTCCTGTTTTCTGATGCAAGGATCGAGGAAATAAGCCGCTATTTCCGCGCTCAGGAAATAACCGGCACCTATAAAATGGATTTACAGGCAATGATCGATTTAATGGAACAGTTCGGGCCGCTCGACTGGCGTTTGCCTGAACCTCACGCCATGTACTGGGCAACTGAAGGCAAAGAGTTCGCTCAGGAACGGTTCTATATCCTGTACGACCGTTTGCGCTACCTGTCGCTCCAGTCCCTATGCACACGCGGACGGCTGGTTCTGCTTGAGGACGACAACGACGGGCTGTATATCACGTCGCCTGACCTGCGGTTCGTTGAACCGATGAACGAATATTATAAAGAACTGCTCAAAGAATACGAAGGAAGCCCGTCCGCAAAAAATATCGCATCCGCCTACTACTATTTTCTCGCTGACTTTACTATGCTGTTGTACACATCACAAAACAAAGAGCTGGCGGAATCGCTCTTTGCGGAACTGCAAGCCCGCTACCCGCAAAAAGTCAACGGCGCCTCGCTCGGCCAGTATGTGATGAACCAGTTTATGTACATGGTGCAGACCGGAAATCACGATCAGGTAAAAGGAATGCTGTTTGAGATTATCCGCGAAGCGTTCTGGAACCTCGCTATCGGCAACGATGACCAGTACAGCGGATACATGGAATTAGCGCAAACGCTTTCAGCGGAATACAATCGGCGAATACACCATCAGGAACGGCTTGTCCTGCCGACAATGGCAATACTTCAGCAACAGGTTCTGGATCAGATAATGAACGGTGATTTTCCCGAAGCGGTTCGGAACTCTCTGCAAAAACGACTGAATTCCCCGGAAAAGACGTCTACTCTGTAGCCACCGGAGTGACCTGAAGCGAATCGCCCGATTCGGAACTGGTGAATAAGGGCTCTACGGGCTGATTGTGGACTCCCACGGCATCAAACCCATTGTCAAACTGACGTACAAGGATTTTTGCAGGAATAAATGTGGTGTCGAACACATCCTGCACTGAAGACTGAAGTTCCGCCTCATTTCGTGCGCACCCTGACAATGAAGCGATAACAATAGCGCCAATAACACACAAATTTCCACTGACAAAAATTTTAGAAATCCTGCCGCACATACTATAATCCTCTCTGAATGCTCCTGTACGTTAATTTTATTATATATAATATATCGTAATATTAGATGCGGCGCAATAGTTATTTATTTTATCGTAATGTAAAAAATATTTGTATATTTTTAGCTTTTGGCGTATGTATATGGATGCACAAGGAGATCAAAAATGCTTTTATTAACCAAAAAAACCCGCTTTTGCTGTTCACATACACTACGTAAAAAAGAATGGAACGACCAAAAAAATTTCGAGGTTTTCGGGCAGTGTTCTAACCTGCACGGGCACAACTATATACTTGAAGTGACCGTCCGAGGGGACATTAATGACGAATCAGGTATGATAATAAACCTGAATACAGTCGGCAAAATCGTAAATGAAAAGATCGTCAATGTCATTGACCATACAAACCTGAACACTGATATACCCGCATTCACTGACCGCGTTCCAACATTGGAAAATATGGTAATGGTATTCTGGGACTGGCTCGAACAGGCATTGCCTCCCGGCACCCTCGCCAAACTGACCCTGTACGAGACGGAAAACAACAAAATCGAGTATACCAAAGAATGATTTCATTCCTGTGTTCAGGTACTGAGTAACAATCTTCTCTTGCCAATTTTCGCCGCTCCGTAGTAATCTGTGTGCAATGCAGTACGCAAACCGCACCAGCGTGCATATCAAAGGAGATGGAAACTATGCCGCAAGACAAATCACCGTATCTGATTTATAACATATTTCCCCGCCTGGTCAACAACGTGGCGGAATGGGAAAACCATCTGCCGCGCATAGCGGACATGGGGTTTAACTGGCTGTTTCTCAACCCGTTTCATTATTCCGGCTTCTCCGGCAGTCTTTATTCCATCAAAGATTACTATGATTACCATTTGCTCGTGAAACATGATAAATCACCTCATGACTTTGAAAAAGACCTGAAACAATTCACCAAAAAAGCGGAAAAACTCGGGATCCATGTCATTGTCGATTACGTTATCAACCATACCGCTGTGGATTCCATACTCGTCGATCAGCACCCTGACTGGTACCAGCGCGACGCGAAGGGTAAGCTGGTCAATCCCCGTGCCATGGAGGGCGATAAAGTCACCGCTGTCTGGGGAGACCTCGCGGAAATAGATAACCTGAAATCGCCCGACCGTGACAACCTGTGGAAATACTGGATCAAACTGGCGGAACATTACCTCAAACTGGGGTTTTCCGGTTTCCGGTGCGATGCCGCGTATCAGGTTCCCGCTGATCTGTGGAAACATATTATTGACGATATCAAAGGAAAAAATCCCGACGCCGTGTTCTTCGCCGAAACCCTCGGATGCGAACTCGCCGATACGAAAAAACTGATTAAAGCAGGGTTTGACGTGATCTTCAACAGCTCGAAATGGTGGGATTTTGAGGAACCGTGGTGCCTGAAACAAAACGACGCCACATCCAAGTTCGTGCCGTCTGTCAGCTTCCCGGAATCGCATGATACCCATCGGCTTGCCGAAGAAACGCATTGCGACTGGAACTGGATAAAAACAAAGTATTTTTTCTCCGCCATATTCAGCGCCGGAGTCATGATACCCGTGGGATTCGAGTTCGGTTTCGGCAAGAAACTCGATGTGGTGCACACCACTCCGCAGGACTGGGAAGAAACACGGTGCGACCTGAGCGGATACATCGCCCACTGCAACTCGATCAAAAAGCAATACGCTATTTTCCAGACAGACAGCAGTATAGAACAAATCGTCACGCCGAACTCGCGAATTACCGCACTGCTTAAATCGGCCGGCAAGGAAAAAGCGCTGATTATTATCAATAAAGACAGGCATAATTATCAGGAAATATATTTCGACGACATCGCGTCAGCTATGGGCGGCGGGGACGGGATCATTGACGTATCCGCTGAGCATGTAATGGATTCCGTGCCGAACCAGTTCCATTACAACCTGATGCCCGGTCAGATCAAAGTATTGTACGCAAAAAAGAAAACGGCTAGAAATAAGGCTTAACACTCTGATATGGAATATGATATAACCAAAGAGCTGACGTCGTGGCAGATTGATCCTGATGAGCGGTTTATGCGCGAGGCGTTCAAGGAAGCGCTGAAAGCCGCTGAAGCTGATGAAGTTCCTGTGGGCGCTGTAATCGTGCATGATGGACATATCATCGCACGGGCATATAATCAGGTGGAGATACTCAACGACGCGACGGCTCATGCTGAGATGATCGCTATGACGCAGGCGTCTGCGGCGCTGAACAACTGGCGGTTGACTGGTGCGACCATGTATGTCACCAAAGAGCCGTGCGCTATGTGCGCGGGGGCGATGGTGAACGCCCGCCTTGAGCGGCTGGTGTACGGCGTGCCGGACAAGCAGTTCGGCGGCGCGGAATCGTTGTTCCCTATCGTGGATAACCCGGCGTTGCGGCACCGGGTGCAGGTCACATCCGGCGTGATGGCTCAGGAATGCAAAGATTTGCTTCGCGACTTTTTTATGCGAGTCCGGCAAAAAGACTAGATAAAACGGCGGTTATTTTGTAGAGTATACAGATACCCGCCAACGATATATGCGGAGAGGTGCCAGAGCGGTTGAACGGGGCGGTCTCGAAAACCGTTGACCACGCAAGTGGTCCGAGGGTTCGAATCCCTCCCTCTCCGTTTTACTTTTATTAGGCTTTATAAATCCCCATTTTTAAGCTGTTTACAAATTTCATTTCAATGTTTTGATGCTGTGGTGCCCAAAAGGTGCCCACAACAGACACCTGAAAGTGAGGTTTGCTAATGGCTTCTCTACGAAAGAAAAACGGTATCTATTTTGTCGATTATCGAGTGAACGGTAAACGGCGCAGGAAAAATGTCGGCAAATCAAAGAAAATCGCTGAACTTGCCCTGAAAGATATCGAACTGAAACTCGCAAAAGATGAAATCGGGTTCGCTCCCAAAGACCGTAAACTCGAATCATTATTTCACGAATATTTAACTTATTCGCAAACGAATCATGCTCCACGTTCATTCAAACGATACCGTGCGATAATCGATAATTTTAAATCGTTTTTAAGTAACTATCCGCATCTTACGAAAATATCTCAACTCACACTCAAGAATTTTGAGAACTACAAGACATTCCGCAAAAAGCTCGGTAAAGCCAACAAAACAATCAATATGGAGATTGATACACTCCGCTCAATGTTCCATCTTGCCATCAAATGGGGCTACGCAAAAGACAATCCTGTCACCGGAATAACCATGCTCAAAGAGGATAACCACAAAAAGCCCCGATTCCTGAGCGAAGAAGAAATCAAACTGCTTCTCGATAACTGCGGAAACGAACTGTATCCGATATTCTTCACATTTATTTATTCCGGTATGCGTAAAAGCGAACTCGAAAATCTTGAATGGAACGATATAGATTTCATCCGGCGCAAAATCAAAATTCGTGTTAAAGATTCATGGCGACCGAAAACCACCGAACGTGAAATCCCGATTAACGATTCCCTGTTATCTCTACTTAAAGAGCACAAAACAAAGAATAAAAAAGGCGGATATGTCTTTCTGTATAACGGCGAAAAGATACCGGAAAATCTTTTGCGTAAAAAGCTGATGCAGATAACTAAACGAATCGGGATTGAAGATGTCACAAAGATTCACAGTCTCCGTCATACATTCGCAAGCCACCTGATTATGAAAGGTGTCGACCTGCCCACAGTCAGCAAACTTCTGGGTCATTCGGATATAAAAACTACCATGATTTACGCTCATCTTGCGGACAAACACGTTGAGCAGGCGGTAGAAAAACTTTTATTTTAGTATGAGGTTGGCTATGCGAATCCGCATATTGCTTAAAACACAAATTGTCTTAACACATGATAACCAGCTCAAAACAAGGAGTGTCATCGATGAAAATTATTGTCGAAGCGCAAGGAACTTTACTCAAAGTATCACAGAAACTTGATGTACCGTACCGTGAACAGAGAAGAACATCGACACGAGGCGCAATCAAAGGATTTAGCGCAAAATCACGAATCAGGTTACTGCAACTTGTAGCACGTTTAAGAATCATCAAAAAACTTCATCCGACCTTTTTAACATTAACCTACGGCAAAACATTTCCCGATTGCCAGACCGCAAAAAAACATCTGTGGAACTTTATCAAACGATTACGGCGACGTTCTCCCGAAGTATTTTCGTGTATCTGGAGATTAGAGTTGCAGGACAGGAACGCACCGCATTTTCATCTGATAATATTTAATATGCCGTTCATCCACAAAGCGACAATTCAGAAGTTGTGGGCTGAATGCGTATCGGAACAGTACTGGGATTATTCCGCAGAGGAAGTACGCTATCCGTTTACTCGCATAGAAGCTATCCGCAATCATAAGAAGCTGTGTTGCTATGTCTCGAAATATATAGCCAAAAAAGATGATGCGTCGCCGGAAGGCGATGCTTCATCTTGTGGGTTTAATAATGAGCCATATTTATCCGCTCAAAAAATAACAGGTAGATTATGGGGCGTTATAAACAAAGCGATGCTCCCTTTCGCGAAAATATCTCAAGTGGTTATCGATTACGATAAAAAATGGTACAGAGAATTTCAGGATATGTGCCGGCAAATCTGGAACGGCATAGAAGATGACAGTGGTTTTCATCTTTACACCTCCAACCCGTATAGTGTAACATATATTCTATCGAAAAGATTTGTTGAGAAATTTAAGATACCGATTGTATCTGAGGTTCACGAATCGTTGAGGATTTTACCTTGTGAACCGTGCCCTTTTTGAAATTAATAATTTATGTGAAATAATTTGATAATAAATATATATTGAAAGTTAAGGAGATTATTGTGAAAAACTTGATAGAATTTTGGAATATTGTAATTGTAGGTAAATGGAATCGATCAATATTTACCCCAAAATGGATTATAGAAAATTTAGATTTCAGTAAAACAACTGAGATTGAAGTGAATTTAACCAATCTTAACTTAAGATTATCGGATAATGATGTAATATTATCGCCTGATAAAAACAGATTAATGTTGTATCCAAGAAAAACAGAGGATGCGATTTTAAATAAAATTGGTGTGATTTCTGAAAAAATATTAACATTATTACCTCATACTCCAGTAACTTCTTTCGGAATAAATTTTGGTTTTTTGCAAGAAAATCCGAATGATAAATTATTGAAATTATTCAATTTAGCCGATAACAAGGACATAAGTGCTGTTACGGAGATGCAATTAAAAGAGATAAAAGTTTTCAAATCATACAAAACTGATGAATATATTTTAAATTACAATGTTTCATATAACCAAGAAAATTCGAATATTATGATTGATATGAATTTTCATCACGATATTTCTAACCTTGATAAAGCGAAAGAAGTCTTGTCATCAAAAATAGTCGAATACAAAAATTTAGCGATATCCTTTCTTAAAGATGTTTATGAGTTAGAATATGATAAAGAGGAGTAATATGATGAATGAAGAAAAGTTAAGCATGAGTAGAAATAGTGATAAAGATATTTATTCAGAAAATTATGAAAAGGTTAACACTTATGAACAAGTTGAAAACTATAAATTTTTTTCAACGCCAGGATTAACTCACAGTGTCATAAATGTTGGATATCCTTTTAAGGAAGAAAAAGTATCTGTAACGTATAATATCGAAATCGAAAATAAAAGAATTCAAAATTATATTGCAAATTATGGTAAAGAAAAACAGGATACATCTAATTAATCATTATGACTGCTTGTAAACATTTTACCTATAAAAAAGCAGATAATAACGATGATCTGCAACAGGGCGACATTCTCAAAAAGGATGATCGTATTTACCAAATCCTTAAAGAAGTTCATCCACATTACTTAAAGGATGACTATACTCATTTTATGATTTTAACACAGAGTTGTGATTTGGTTAGAGGGAGAGTTGGTGAAAACTGTAAATCACGCTATATATCAATCGCAGCAATAAGACCTCTTGATATTGTTATTGAAAGAGAAATTGCAAAATATCAAAAAACTGAATTAGAAATAAAGGGCAACGTATGTAGTTTAAAAAATCAAGGAAGAATATACGAGTTTGTCGAAAGGTTGTTAAACAATAATGAAAAAGAATATTTTTATCTGGAAAAGGAAAATTCATGTAACTTTGATCAACCGTCTTGTGTTTTTTTAAGGTTAATGGTTGCTCTTAAAGCAGATGAACATTACGAAAAATGTCAGAAAGCCCGTATTTTGACTTTAAATGATACATTCAAAGCTAAATTAGGTTGGATGCTTGGTAATATCTACTCAAGAGTTGGTACAGATGATTGGGTTCCAACTCACTGTACCAAAGCAGATTTTAAAAATAAAAAAAAAGAAATTGTAAACATAATGGGCTGTAAATGGGTTGATGATAAAAAATTAGAAGAAGCTGAGAAGAAACACAATGACGAAATACTAAAACAAGACACTCAAAAAATAAGAGATTTTATTGATAGTGTTAAAATCCTCAACAGAAAAGAAGAAGCAATTAGGACATTTTTAGATGTATTGTCTACTTCTGTTAACTCAGTGGAAGAATTAAAAGACCCCAAAATTTTTCGAATTTTAACAAATAATACAACTTTAAATTCTATACTTAAATAGTCTACAATAACCTTTTGATTGCGCTATCCCAGCCCAAAGGAAATGCTTTTTTATCTGCCCCCGCCTGAATAAGGGCAGTAAAAAAGTTTTTCCGACCCCATGAGCCACGAGAACAAACGAGTTTTTCGCTGACCCGAAAAATGAGTTCGTGAGCGTGGTGATATTGTGAGACTCTGACTCCGATATTTATTCCATCATTTAATCTTTTTTCATATTATATCAAAAATTTTATTGACACCGGATAGCAGTATAATGTTATAAACTGTTAATGACATTTGTAAACAGTCGAATGGGGATTTGACATGATGAAACCTGAAGATTTATTGAAAGTATGGGACGCTCCCGACCACTCTCGATTAACACCGAAACAGATATCGATTCGGTTACCGATTTTAGTATCGGCAAAACTATCGGCGTTAAATGAGATGTATCCGAGCAAAAACAAATCACAGATGATATGTGATTTAATCGCAACCGCAATTGACCAGTTGGAACAAGGTTTCCCTGTTGAAAAAGGGGAAATCATCGGGGAAGACCCGGACACTGGGAAAGAGATTTACAGGGAATACCGGAATGTTGAAAATCGGTATAGAGAACTAACAACAAAATATTTAAGGGAACTTGAACAGGAAATAGGAGTTGATGAACCAATCGAATTTTAAATCGATAACTCTCATAACACAGATACGGCTTAACACAGGAGATTGCAGGCATGGAAAGATTATTAACGGTAGATGAATTGAGCGAAAAATTAAGTCTGAGCAAAAGTACAATTTACGATTATGTTCACAGAGGATTAATACCGTACATCAAGATAACAAAAGCCGTCCGGTTTCGACCGTCGGCGATTGAGCGTTGGATAAACAAAAAGGTTGTGAAAACCAAAAACGCCTCAAGGATTGATGTATATGATTTCATTGACTGATATCGGTGTAAATCCTATAATAGCTCTGGAAATTGAATCAAATAGCGATATAACCGTGGTGCCCAAAAGGTGCCCATCAGCAATCAAAACAGTTGATAAAACAACAAACGAAATGCAAAATGCTGGAATCTGTAATTCGCTTAACAATGGTAGTTTAAACTCGAAATACATTGATTTGGAAAGGCTTATAAAACGGTATCCGAACAAATCCCTCCCTCTCCGCCATTTTTGTTTGCAAAAATAGCAGAGCAATTGAGAATAGATAGTGGAGAAATAAGAGCTACGCTCAATTGCGGTCTATTTTCTATTGCTCTATTGTTCAGTAGTGGAGTGAGTTATGGCTTTCTTATTTGAAAACAAAAACGCTCTATAACCTTTTTATTAACAATGAAATACACAATCCATTGATGAAGCACATTTCAATATGGCAACAAACGTGCCTGTTCTTTGCAATGAACAAAGACTGGATTTTCGATACGCTGTATTGATCAATTCAGAATTCCATCTTTACACATCAAATCCATATAGTGTAACATACATTTTATCCAGATTATTTGTTGAGAAATTTAAGATACCGATTGTATCTGAGGTTCACGAATCATTGAGGGTATTACCCTGTGAAGAATGTCCGTTTTGAAAATGAAAATAATCAATTATAGCGATTTGAAAAATTATATGCACAAATGCAATTAAGAGCATTAGAATGCGTATTTATCTAACAGCTTTTTGATAAACGTTGTCAATATCTCTAAAATAACTTCCTATTCCCATTTGTGCTTGTCCATTGCAAATAGTATCTGCAATAACTTCTGATGAGACGGTAAAAACCTTAACGCTATTTAGATATACATTCCATTGCAAAACAATAGGTTTACTTTTATCAATTTTCAACTGGGCTTCTTTTATAAACTCAGAGTAATTAAGACCTAATACTTGCATATCTTTTAGAAATTTAATAGGCTTGCCAAGTATCTGATCAGAGTCCTCTGGTTTGTAATGAAAGCTTATACGATTTTTTCCTGACTCCAGTGTTGATTCTGAATATTTGTAATCGGTGATAAAACGATAACGCACTTTTTCTTTAGAAAATAAGGCTAGTACATTTGCTAACCCGAACGAAGTATCATTATTTTTCACTTTGCCTTCTACCCCATCTAAAGGAACATAATCAAGATGAATTTTTAATTCTAAAGAACGTATTACGGAATCCTCATTAGTAATTTTGTTTCCGGCGACATAATCACCATTAAAAATATTAATTTCATCTGTTTTTTTATATTTGTTTGGCTCTGGTTTTGCGTTAAGATGAAATCCATATGGAATGGCAAAAAGTGATATCGCACCACATATGATTCCTAAAATTATCCATAAGTTACCATTCACTAATATATTTCCTTAATTTAAATAAATCGAAACTAAATTGTATGTATTTGTTACAATAAAACGGTTATGTACTAGTACTCGATAATTTAGATGATTACCAAAAAAACTTTTTTTATAATAATTAAATTATGATAAAATAGTAAAGAAAATATTTTTTACTATACTGGACAGAGGCATTATGAAAACGAAAACATCGAATATAATCATTTTTATTTTATTGTGTTTTTCGTTTATCTGCTCTTCATTTTGTTTCGCTCTTGATAATGGGTATGAGTTTGGTGAAGAATTTCAGGTTAATACTTATACTTCAAATAGTCAACAAAACCCTGCTATTGCAACAAATGGCTTAAATTATCTTGTTGTATGGGAAAGTGATGCGGAAAATAATATTGGTATATATGGACAACTTATTTCATATACTGGGCTAAGAATCGGAGAAGAATTTAATATTTCAGTTAATGGAACCAATATGAAGCCATCTATCGCATCAAATGGATCAACCTATTTAGTGGTATGGGAAAACATTGGACAAGATGGTGACATAGGCGGTATATATGGTCAGTTTTTATCATCCAATGCTACACAAATTGGTGATCAATTTCAAATTAATCAATATACGACAAATAATCAAATAGATGCATCAGTAGCTTCTGATGGTACTAATTATTTTATCGTATGGGAGAGTTATACTCAAGATGGCTCGCAAAATGGAATATTTGGAAGATTAATAGATGATATCGGTACATTCATTACTTCAGAAATTCAAATAAATTCATATACATTGCATTCACAAATTGATCCTTCAATAACATTTAATATAGATAAATATTTAGTAGTATGGGCAAGTCATGGACAACTAACTCCTGAAGGAGATATATATGGGCAATTTTTGTCTAAAAATGGCTTAAAAATTGGTTCAGAATCTTTGATAAATACTTATACCGCACAAGGACAAGATTATCCCTTTGTAAATTCAAATGGTACTAAATTTCTTGTTACATGGAGAAGCTATGGACAAGAAGGTGGGGATATGGGAGAAATTTATGGTCAATTTATAAACGCTGACAGAACGTTACAAAATTCAGAATTTCATATTAATACATATACAACCAATATGCAGGTTCGACCTTATGTCGCCTATAGTGAAGATAAATTTCTTGTCACTTGGGATGCATTTCGAGGACAAATTATATCTAGTGATGGAAACTTTATCGGATCAGAATTTCTAATTACTGAATATAGTAATCTATTTTTGCCTGCATCATCAGGCAAAAATAATTTTTTAATTATATTTCAAAAGGGTAATCCGGAAGATATTTATGCAAAAATGTTAACATATCAAGGTCCATCAATATTAACCCAACCATTTCCAGAGGTTTGTTTCAAAGGTGAAAAAGTGACATTCCGTATTTTAGCAAGCACTTCTACTGGAGAATTACACTATCAATGGTATAAAAATGGTATTCCAGTGGGGATTGATAATAATGAGTTAATAATACAAAATCCTCAACTCAGTGATAATGATTCAATTATTTATTGTAATGTATCAAATTGCTATACTACGGTTCAAAGTGATTTTGTAACTCTTACAGTCCTTGAACCATTGTTTGAAATAGTTATTAATGGTGTAGAAAGCATAAAAGAATATGATTTGGCTGTATACACCGCTCATGCAAGATATGGATCAGGACCTGATTTTGATGAGTATGACGTGACTAATTACGCAGTATGGTTGATATTAGAACCAGATAATTATGCGGAATTTGTTTCGCCAGGAGTATTAAAAACCTACAATGTTGACAAAGATAAAAACATCACAATAAGAGCTTCATTAACTGATGCAGGGGAAACTCATTGGTGTGATTTTTCTGTTGAAATAGATAGTTGTTTTCAAGTTACTGCAATGAATCCTCTACCTGAAACAGTATTGCATCAAGCGCCATTACAAATTGAATTATTATTTAATGAAGAAATTGACAATGAATCAGTTAGTGAAATAACATGCTTTCTTGCGAAAGCTGGTAACGATAACAAGTTTGATACGTCTGACGATACCATGATTCCTTTATTTTTTGATACTTCAAATCCGACAAAAATTATTTTTGATATAAGCGATTCGTTATTGCCTAATGATATCTACCGAGTTAAATTATCCGGTATAAAAAATGATAGCGGTTCAAATTTAGATGGTGAATATATTGGAAGTTTTCCGTCAGGCGATGGAATTTCCGGTGGAGATTTTATTGCCTCTTTTTCAATAAGTAGGCAAATATCATCAATTGACCTAAAAGATAATGATACAATTACATTAACTTGGTTACCATTTCGTCCGGGAATAGTTTATAGAATTGAAGCAACTGAAAATTTAATAGATCCAAATTGGTTACCGTTAGAGCCTATTGACCAATGGCCTATTGAAGCTACAACGTGGACAGGATTTTTATCATCATCATATAAAAACAATTATAGGGTGGTAGGTATTAAGCCATACATTAAATCGATATCGCCTGTGTCAGGAGCATTGGGCACATTTTCCCTATTTGTTGATATTATCGGATATGGTACTAAATGGAATGAAGGAGACATATCTTTGTCATTAGGTGATGGAATAACAGTTAATTCTTTAAATGTTATAAATAGCCAACATATATCAGCTGAACTTAGAATAAGTTTTAATACTGAATTAGGGAGTAGAGATTTAGTTATTACATCAGGAACAAATGTTTTTATAAAAGAAAATGCTTTTGAAATTGTTGAGTAAACAGATACGAAAAAGTCAGCTGACCTTACATATTGTAACAATCTATTCTATATAAAGCTTGTCTGCGCTATCCCAGCCCAAAGGAAATGCTTTTTTATCTGCCCCCGCCCAGAAATGGGCAGTAAAAAAGTTTTTCCTACACCCTGAGCCACGAGAACAAACGAGTTTTTAACTGACCCGAAATCTCAACATAAATTCTATGGATGATATCCATCTTTACTGATATACTTTCATAAAAAGATATGTATTACCTCAGGAGATTCCGAATCAATGCCGTTTGAACCGAAATTTATCATAACACCGAAAATCAATAAAGCTCTGGTCGAAATTGAACGGGTACGAGGATTCCTTGACGCCGTTAATCTCAAAGACGACTGGATCAGAGAAATGCAGGCAAAAGCACTTGTCTTAGAAGCACACCATTCAACCCATATCGAAGGTACTGCAATAAATCTTGATCAGGCATATGATCTTTTATCCGGTAAAAAGGTTGCAGGCGTAAGCCATGACGATGAAAAAGAGCTACTCAACTACAAAAAAGCAATGGACTTTATCTCAAAATATCTGGGCAAAGAAGATCCCCTCTCGGAAGGGCTTGTACGTGAGCTTCATAAAATCACTGTGAGTGGTGTGCGTGGCGGTTCAGCGCAGCCAAGAGCATATCGAGAGATACAAAATTACGTTGCCAATTCCCGCACAAAAGAAATTATATATACACCTCCGCCGCTGTTAGAAGTGCCTCATCTTATGCGGGAATTTGTAAGCTGGATAAATGATAATATCCGAGAAATTTCTGCAATCCTGATTGCCGGAATAGTGCAGTTTCAGTTTGTGCATATTCACCCTTTTATTGACGGTAACGGCAGGACCGCCCGACTTTTATCAACGCTTATTCTCTACAAAACAGGGTATGATTTTAAACGGTTGTTTACTATTTCCGAATATTACGACAAAGATCGTCCGGCGTATTACAACGCTATTCAATCGGTACGCAATAATAAAATGGATATGACTGGTTGGCTTGAATATTTCGTTGATGGACTTCGTTCTCAGATGAAAGAGATTCAAACTAAGGGTGAAGAAATTATCAAAAATAATGCGGCGGTGCAGAAAATCAAGAAAAAAGACCTTAACGACCGTCAGGAACAAGCGGTGAAATATCTTCTACAGAATGGAAAAATAACGGTGAATGAGTATCAATCTGTTTCTTCCTGTGTTCGCAGAACAGCTCAGCGTGATTTAGATGATTTGCTTGAGAAAAAGGTTATAAAAGCTGTTGCCAAAAGTCCAACCGACCCCACTAAATATTATGTTTTGCTGTGACCATCTACTGTGACATTACTGCGACATTTACTGTGACACCTTCTATATAATACTTGATTTCACTAGTCCGGCTGACGAATCGAAAAAGGACAGGTTTCATTGACGTGTAATAGATTAAACCTTATAATCTGAAAATCTACCCAATATTTTCAAAAGGGACAGGATATGCATAAAGGATCATGGCGCCGAGGCTGACAGCTCATTATTTCTACGATAAACATCCTATAAAAAAACACACCATAAAAGGACTCAACAATGAAACAATGGTATGAATTATTATTTGAAAATTACGCACGAAAATACGATCAGGAATGTTTTGTTCACGGTACCGCCGGCGAGTGCGATTTTATAGAAAAAGAAATCGCTTATGATAAATCATTGAAAATCATTGATATCGGCTGCGGCACAGGACGTCATTCCATTGAGCTGGCAAAAAGAGGCTATCACATTACGGGGATAGACCTGTCCGATGCACAGCTTAAAAGGGCAAAAGAGAAAGCCGCAGAACAAGGCGTGCAAATCGTTTTCGAGAAGCATGACGCGAGAGACCTTCCGTTCAAAAACGAGTTCGATCTGGCTATAATGCTCTGTGAGGGCGGGTTCTCTTTAATGGAAACTGATGAGATGAATTTCGAAATATTGAAAAACGCGACAAAGGCACTGAAAAATAACGGAAAACTGATATTTACCACCTTAAACGGCTTGTTCCCTCTTTACCATTCCCTGGAAGAATTTTACGCCGACGCGGGCGGCAACGGGAACTCTACCTGTAGAAGCAACACCTTTGACCTGATGACGTTTCGCGATCACAATACTACGATTTTTGAAGATGATGACGGCAATAAAATGGAACTCAAAAGCAATGAGCGTTATTATGTACCTTGCGAGATAACGTGGCTTTTAAAGACGCTGGGTTACAGGAAAATCGATATTTTCGGCGCGAAACTCGGGGCATATTCAAGGAACGATAAATTAACAACTGAAGATTTTGAGATGCTTGTTGTCTCTCAAAAATAGGATGTTACGTTGCCAGACCAAACTCTAAACTAGAGGATTGCTGTCGAATTACAGTGACACATCACTTAATTCATAATTATCAGAGCTTTTTGGGCAAAGAAAGCGTTGCTGAACTTACATCATCCAGCACCAAAACCGCCATCATACTCCCGGCGCGCAAAGTTTCGCGGAATTTCCGCTCTGAAAGATCATAGCTATCTAAACAAAAAAATCTCTGTTTTTCGCCGTAACAAAAAGGTCGGGAGTGCTGAAAAAGATTCTAAGTTGTTCATGCTCAGTAATTAGGTAACTTTTCCGTGACAGAAATAAGTTTATCAAAAGGTGTGAGATAATTCAATCCTCCATGCCGTCTGAGATGGTTA
>QZJZ01000055.1 GCA_003599815.1 Candidatus Auribacter fodinae | reverse complement strand
CTCCCTGACATAAATACCTCCTCCTTTTTTGGGACCATAGTATTGATGCCAGTATATCAATTCTTATCAGAAATTGTCATTAAGTTATGCAGAGGTCTTGAATCTCATATGGGATGGATATGCCAAGCCGTTCCGCCACTTTTACGTTCACGAAGAATTTCGGGTCAGGATCGACTTTCACCGGCACTTCGCTGACCTGCTTGCCGTTCACCAGCACATCAGCCATCGACTGGGCAAGAAAAACGCCCAGTTTATAATCATCAGCCACAAATCCACCCAGCGCACCGCTTTTTACCGGTTCCGACGCGTAGGCGAGAAATATCTCGTCGGGATATTTTGCGGTAAACTTGTCTGTGTTTTCCATCAGAAGGTTCTGACTGCCGATAATAAATACCGATACGCTGTCTTTGTTCGCATCTATGGCGGCGAGCACATCGTCAACAGATGAACATTTTTTACCGTTGTATTTCAGCCCCATTTTCGTGCACAGCGCTTTGGTTTCCGCTTCGTCGATATCGGAAGACGGATGGCCTTCTTCGGTCAGCAGGAACAGGGAATCCATATCACTGATCAGCAGTTTGAATATCTCGAACTGAGTCTCGCGGGGCAAAAAGTATGTCACGCCTGTGATATTCCCTTCAGGAGCATCAAGATTTTTTACCGCACCAAGCTGTGCGGGATGATTGCAGGCGCCGATGAATGTGGGAATTGAAGGCGGATTCTTTGCCAGCCATTCCGCGCCGCCGGACCGCATGATAACCATGCCGGCTTTTTCTTTCTGGAACCGATCGACTACCGCGGCAAAAGCTTCCTCGTTTTCCAGCGCTTCCTGATACTCTACTTTTATGGCAGGCGCTATCTCATTGAGCTTATCCTTCATGCCGCTCAGTACCCGTTCGCTCATGCCTGATTTGCCGAAATACGCCACGCCGACCTGAATATCTTCTGTCCATGCCGTTCCCGCGATAAATCCTGTTACTGCGGCTACTGCCAGTGTCAGACCAAATAATTTTCGCATTTTTGCTCCCTTCATTTTTTTGTACTCATAAAGAGTAAGTTACACCAATGCGTCCACTTAATAATGTATCAGGATATCGACATTATATAGGAAAACTTGAGACCTGTGCGCGTTTCAGGAGAGGGTACGGCGCGCTATGCGCCCGCGAGTTGATTTATGATAAAAATACGAAAATCCAGCCCGGTATGCAAACAAAAAAAAGCCGTCCACGGCATAGTGAACGGCGTATATCATAAACAAAAATACATCCAACCGGGATTTACTGCTTTCTGCACAAAAGCCAGTGACGCTTATACAGAAAAATGCTCCAGTCGTATTTGCCGACAAATCTTTCACCTGCCGAAATCGGCCCTGATTTCATCCTTTTAATAACGGAAAAACCTGCTTCTTCGACCATTTTTCGTATTCTGCGATAGGAAAACTCGTCATTGACAGGTTGTTTTTTTCGTGTGTATTTCGGTTTCCACGGCATCAGAATATTTTTGAGAGACATGCACCACAACCACCACACATTATCTGTGGTCAACAAAAACAATCCGCCGGTTTTTAATATCCGGTTGACTTCGCCGAGCGCTTTTTTCTGGTCGATGACGTGTTCAATGACCATACTCATTATAGCGCAATCAAAATATTTGTCATTAAACGGAATATCTTCCACGTTGGCGACTCTGGCGTTAATTCCCTCGCTGACGCAATGTTCAACGGCGGTTTCGCATATATCAATGCCATGCATTTTTACCAGAGGATTCCGGTATTTTACTTCTTTGAGGAATTTTCCATACCCACAGCCGATATCGATTATATTGCCTTTTATAACCCCGATATGCTCTGCGCTGTTAACGTAATACCGGTCTGATGAACCATACAGCCCGAGGGTATTATAGCCCGAAGCAATATCTGCCTGAGCGATGATTTTTCTTTTTGCCAAAACCTGCCTCCTTAATCACCCATATAACACGACTTGTATTAAAACTAGCACATCTTCGCATAACGGGCAACCATTAAATCCCTTTACTGAAAAAAACATGCAGATTAGGTTATAGCAACATAATATATTATCCATAATGATGTTACATTTACGTTAATTAAAACAGAAAACATCTTATCAGCATACATCATCGCAACATTTTATATAGGAAAGTGCCGTTCACAAATACTGCGAACGGTGCTTAACAGATTTGAATAGATAAATTATGATTGCTGAAAAGTCTTGCAGTTTTTTTAAGATGAAGGGACGTCAGCGGCGTGATAATCTCATCGCGCAAAAAAATACAACGGAGGTACTGTAAAAACCTCATCAAAACTTCGCAATTGACATTCCTTTGTGACTTTTTCATCACGCCCAATTTGAATAAAACACCTTATAAAAGAAAAAACGGCATCATAAAAAGGGAGATAGAAAGGATCGCCGTATCTTTCTCTTTCCTTCTCTTATAGAGACACAACCAAGTCGTTGATGTAAAATACGTTAACCTTGATTCAGCAAAATTTGCCGAACAAAATAAGTTTACAGACGTCTAATCAATAAGGTACATTTTGATAGTACCTTGTCAGACGGCAAGAGACAGTAACCTGGTTTTTAACTCACTTCGGAGGAGGATTGTATCATGAAACGAGTTATGGTATTAGCCAGTATAGTTGTGCTGTTAATGTTTTCCGGCTCTGTTTTCGCGGCAAAAGGCGGCGAAAAAGGGGCAAGCGAAAAAGCACGCGAAAACGCAAGCGAAAAATCCATTTTTAACCGGGTGGATGACTGGTTTGCCACGGTAGGCAAATCTGAAGAAGAAAAACAGCAGATTATTCAGGAACGCGACCGCAAACGAGCTGAAAAAAAGGCGCGAAAAGAAGCGGAAAAAGCCCAAAAAAACGCGGAAAAGGCGCTGAATGAAGCTGATGAAGCAAAGGAAGATGTACACGAAGACGCACAAAAAGAAGCGGAAAAAGCGCTGAATGAAGCTCAGGAAAAAGCCCAAAAAAAAGCAAAACAAGCTCAAGAAGAAGCACTAAAGGCTCAGCGCGAAGCCGAAAAAGCTAAAAAGGAAGCGCTGAAAGAAGCGGAAAAGGCTAAAAAAGAGGCCGAAGAAGTCGAACGAGCAAAAAAAGAGGCGGAAAAAGCTAAGGAAGAACTGAAGAAAGCTGAAGAAGCCAAAATGAAAGCTCAGGAAGAGGCTCGAAAAGCTCAGGAAGCCGCGGAAAAGGAAGCTCAGAAACAAGCGGAGAAAGAGGCGTTGAAACAGGCTCAGGAAGAGGCGGAAAAACAGGCGGAAGAAGCGTTGAAAGAGGCGGAGAAAAAAGCCGAAGAAGCTCAGAAAGCGGCCGAGGAAGCACAGAAAACAGAATAATACTGTTATATAACGGGGCGGCGCCCCGGCACTGCCCCGTTTCCCCCGATTCATTTATCCGAAACAGGATAATAGACTGCACGGCAGACCTGACAAAAAGTATGTGAAGTATTTGGCAAAGTGCGTATAAGAGACGGAACCCAATCCCACTTATTGGGTTTCAAGTGATCTTTAACTTTACGGCAATGCGCACATTGAACGATAAAATTGTCTGCATTGACATGGTTCGATCCGAAATTCTCTGCCGGTCCGTCACATACCCGTTCCTGAACAAGATGATGGGTAATCAGAATGCCGGACTTATTGTTCAGCGGATACGCAGTCTGATGAAAAAGACGGTACACCGTATCTGACGAGCACTCATAATCCTGTTCAAACCGTTCCCCCGTAATGAGAAGTTTTCTATATGCCTTCCGGTAGAATTCCTTCGCATCGTCAAAACAGGCGTCGAGAATACCGCATCCAAACGGATATTTTTGTAGAACATCCTCACAATTGTTATTCGCGGCGAACTGCGCCCATGCTTTGTTACATGCCCGCAATCTGAACTCAGTATCTATAATGCAAACGGTATCATTACTGCGTGATATGGATTCCAGATCAAAACCAGATAGGTTTTTTCTGAACGATTCATGAATATACATATTTCTATTTTTTCTCCTGTTTAAATTTATAAAAGTGTTTTATTGTAATCTGTTTGCATTGATTTTTCAACAAAAAATTGAACAAAGGAGCACTCAAGTATCATTGATAGTCAACGGATTAAAAGAGACTTCCAACTGAGCATCTGTTTATTAATAAGCCACTGCTGAAGTATAATCTGATTACTTTCTGAAAATAACAGTATTGACAAATGGAATGGCAGTCATTAAAAAAAACCGCACACTGAAAGGCTGTTCATCATTGACAAGGAAGAGGATAATAGAAGTCTAGGCATGCGGAGCAAAATGAGTGCGATATATTTGGCAGAGGGTCACGAACAAGCGACGGCACCCAGTCCCACGTATCCGGTTTGGAATGATCCTGAACTTTACGGCAATGGGCGCACTGCACAATAAATCCGTCTTTACTGACATGCTGAGCGCCAAACTCATGGGGCGTGCCGGCATACTGCCGTTCATAAACAAGATGATGAGTAATCAGAATTCCGGTGTTATTGCGTAGCGGATACGCAGTCTGATGAAAAAGACGGTGCACAGCATCTGAAGAGCACTCGTAATCCTGATCGAACCGATCGGGATCTGCAAGAATCTCCGCGTATGCTTTGCGGTAGAATTCCTTAGCATCGTGGAAACACGCGTCGAGAATTACGCATCCAAGCGGATATTTTTGCAAGACATCACTGCCATTATTGGTTATGGCAAAATTCACCCATGCTTCGTTGAAAGCCACCAGCCTGAAATCGGTGTCTATGACGCACACTGTATCGTTGCTTTGCGACAACGATTCCAGATCCAAACAGAGTAGGTTCTCCCGAAAACAGTTCTGAATGTACATACTCTCTCACCTCATGCTGATATTCTGAAAACAGTTTATTCTACCCTGACCGGACTGGAGGATGCAAGATGTAATTAGAGGATTGACCGGATGCAGGATAACGAAGGGCTTGCCTTAATTCTCAAGAAACGGTACTGTCTCGGTGACTATCCTCATGCGCTCGATAATGGTGTTTAAGAAACTGGGGAAAGCCAGTGTTCCTGCAACCATGTACCCGAACATGCGTGAAGAGGCAGAAAAGCTAATTGCAGGCGCGAACTGAGTAAAAAGCACAGCACAGGATAAATGCGGACAGGGGCAGTGCGCCTATCATCTATGGATATACCCGCGCCAATTCCAAAACCAGCGACAATAGCGTTTCTGACGGATGCTGTTACTGCTTTAATCCGCAGGATACGATAGATAAAATATACTTGCGTAAACGATGATGCCAATTTCACAACACTGACGTGGAGATTATCGTCTCACCATCTCAATTAATTTCGCTATGTAGCCGGAGAGTATATTGCTATAATACGGTATACAGACAACGGAGACAGCGAATGGTTCCATTAATCAGATGCAGTTTAAAAAACACGAGTTACGCACGTAAATGCCCGATCTTCAAATCGTGCGCTGTATTGCTTTTTGCCCTGTTTTTCGTGATGAATTTTATTCCCGGCAGTTTATCAGGTGTGAACACCGCCAGCGCCTGCGCCCGGCGTACAGCGCTGAGCGGTTCCCGCAATAACGAACAAAAAGCCGGACAGCTTTATGATAAAGGGATCTCATGTTTGAAAAAGCATCGTTATGAAGACGCCCAACGCTATTTTGAAAATGTGGTGGAACTGGCGCCTCACATCGATGATTACTGGCTGGCTCTTGGTGATACGTACGGCATATTGTGCCGCTACGATAAGGCAATCAGCTCGTACAGCGAATGCCTGAAAATACAGGAACAGGAGCATAATTCCACTGAAAAAATCGCCATGGTATACAACCGGATGGCGAACATGCTCTATGACCTCGGCGATTATCAGCAGTCAAAAACATATATGGAAAAGGCAATCACCATTACGGAAATGCTGTATCCAGATTCGTATGTCGTGCTGGGGCGGTATTACAATAATATGGGGTACCTGTTCTATGAAATGAACGATTATACGCAGGCACTCTATTATTTCGGGAAAACAGTATACATCACCAGACAGTTCGCTTCCCGCCCGAATTCCAACACAGCTATGGCGCTGAATGGATTCGGCATGGTGAATAAGGAACTCGGCGATTATACCCGTGCGGCAGGCTATCACGAGCAAGCGCTGGAAATAGACAGGCAGATTTACTCAAAGCCTTATCCCGCAATGTCGTTCACGTACAGTAATCTGGGAAGCTTATACATGGCGATGGGAGACTATCCCCGCTCACTGGAGTACTACAGGCAGGCGCTGGCAATAGACGAGCAGGTGTTTACGTTTCCGCATCCTATGCTGGCAATTCGGTACAACGAACTTGGGTTGGCGTATAATGCCTCAGGCGAACATGACCGCGCAATCGAGCACTACAAAAAAGCGATTGATACAGACGAACAAATCAAGAGAACCCCGGATGAGCATACCGCTGTCTACTGGGATAATCTGGGAGCGGCGTATTGTTATCTGGAAGAGTATGCCCGTGCACGGGAAAGTTATGAAAAAGCTTTGGATATACTGTTGACTGTTTTTCCGTCAGGCAAACATGCGGATGTTGCCGCAACGTATACCATCCTCGCGGAACTGCACCAAAAGCTGGGCGATACCGGAAAAGCCGAAGACTGTTCCCGCAAAGCCGAAGCTAGCAGGCAGGAGTGATGATTAGTGCGCTGGATCAGATGAAAAACAATAGCGGACAGATCGGTGCAAGATACTCCCTCCATAATAAGTATGTCATGGCGAAATGAACTCTAAAAACGGTGTCTGTTGTCCCTCTTTTGGGAAGCACCAAATTTGATCTTTGACTGGCAGGCTTTTCATAGGTGCCACAGCCTCTGCGAGGTTTCACAATGACCGGATTCGGGGACTACGGCTCGATGTCAGTGTAGGGAACAGGCATGCCTGCTCCCTAAGTGAATTCGGGGTGATGTGATCGGTAACGGCTTCTTCACCAACAATTAATGTTATTGCGCGGAGCGAAGCGACAAAGCAATCCCCTCAGCTCACCTGTATCATCCCGAATTAAGGGGATACCTCAGTCTGTCCCTATTTTTGCCTCTACAGTCTGCGTCTTGCTAACCCGATGACGCCCAATCCCAGAAGAACCATGGTCGCCGGCTCAGGAACCGGGGCTGGTTCCGGCTCAGGAGGTTCAGGCGCGGTAAAGGTGACCGACAGTTTCGGACGGTACGCGGAGTTGCTGTAATCGTCCGACGCAAAAGCACTTGAGCTTCCCATACTCTGTATGGCGGTGAACATCCATCCGTAATTCGTCGACGGGGCGTCCGCCCAGCCTTGCACTACGGATGTCACATTCAGATTGATTATACGGTTCGCCGAGTACCCGTACGTAAAACTGCGGTAATCGCCCGACGCGCTGGAGTATCCCGGTTTATTGCCCCATGTGATGGTGTTTTCTGTCCATGCGGAGGTCACTTTATACAGCGTTCCACTGCCGCTGAACCCGTCAGAACTCACTTTCACGATGGTCAATGTGGCGCTGGTGATCGTCGACCCCTCAGGGATCTGATCCTGTCCTTCGCCGAAAATATTGAAGAACCCGACATACGAGCGGTGCGTGCTTCCCTGTGAGTACATAAGCTGTGCGCTCGCCGAGGCAGTACCGTATGAAAGCACCTCTCTGCCGTCCGTATTAGATACAGTTCCTTTGCCGTCACCCTGATAATATGTCAGCGTTAGAGCGTGCGATGCAGGCGTAATCAGCAGAACAAAAAGCACGGCTGTGATAAATCGAATAATTCCCGTCATGATTATCTCCTCCATTAAAAAATGATAGTGTATATTATTAATATACCATACAATTCTATAAATACCAAATTATCAACTAAAATAATCGATATTTTTTATGCGATATTTATTCAAACTGATTAAATGTGTAAAAATAAACCGTCATGGTGAAACCTCTGCGCCAATCGCCTGTCTAATAAAAACCTAACAAATAAACGATACTTTTTCAGTGTCAAAACCATAGAGTATGTGATACTCTACAAAAAGAATCGTTTATTTGTCTGTATATTACTTATTCAGAGAAAGGAAGTTGCGATGATTATTCCACTGCCGTCATCCGTAAGGTCAGTTGCCGTAGTACTGTGCTCCTTCATTTTCGCGCTCAACAGCGCCGCTCAGGAAACCGACGCTAACAGGGATAAAGCGCTTGAGTTTCTGCGCGGGCAGATCGGGCCTCTTGGGCTGATCAAATCGTACGTGGAGGAAAAAGACGATTTCTCGTATACCTACGACAACGCCATGGCGGCTTTGGCTTTTCTTTCAGCGGGCGACACCGAATCCGCGCAAAAAGTGCTGGACCCGTTCATCAACGTGCTGAAACCGACATCAGCAGGCGGGTTTCTCGATTGCTACTATGGCGCGACCGGCGGTTCTAAAGGCACTCTCTACGCCGGGCCGAATGCCTATCTGCTTCAAGCGATGAACCTTTATTTTGACACCACCGGGGACGAGCGTTACAATACCATCGCCAAAACCCTTGCCGATTTCTTTGTGCGCATTCAGGACGCTGACGGCGGTATCTTCGGCAACCCTGACGTTCAGTGGAAAAGCGTGGAGAACAACTGCGGAATCTATTCTGCCCTTTATAATTACGGCAAACTTCACAATGATGAAACCTACATTGAAAATGCGAAGAAAATCGCTCGGTTCCTTATTGATGAATGCTGGGCCGACACGCACTTTTTTCGCGGCGACGACGACCCGATCATCGTTACCGACACCCAGAGTCTCGGCACGCTGGTGCTTGGCACAAGGTTCGCAAAATGCCTGCTGTGGGTAGAAAATCATACCGGCACAACCGTCACCCTCGACAAGAACACTACTGTCACGGGGTTCGATTTCAACGACGATAAAGACACTGTATGGACGGAAGGCTCTCTGCAGATGACATTGGCGTTTTTCACGGTTAATGACCTTTCCAACTATACGAAATACCGCGCTGAGATGGAAAAACTCATTGCTCCGAGCGGCGCGTTGTATCTTGCCAGCAACAGCGGCTCTACGGGCGTGAACTGGACTGTAGAGAAATGGCAGGCAGTCGCTCCAACTGCATGGTATGTGCTGGTGTGCAACAAGGACAACATACTGCGCATCATCGAGTAACGCATGACTTCGTGCGTCGCCAACTGCGTATTCTCATGTCTTTTATCGAGTTCCCATTTTCAATAAATGCGCCAGCGATTTGAAATCAGCTTTTCTCTGTGGTATAATTAAGTAATGTTTTGAATAACGCCATAAGGAAAGCTATGAAGAAGATAGTACTTATACTCGCCGTTGTGTTTTGTGTTCCGCTGAATGCGTTCGCGGCAAGCACGCTGATTTACGATGCGGCTCAGGGATCGCCTCTCGGACAGGGATGGACTCTGTCCAATGCCGCAAAAGGAACATATCAGGTATCCAACGGGTTGCTGACCTATGACTCAACCGGGTACCCGGTCAACGAGTTTTACCGTTTTTACAAAGCACTGGATTTCGATCTTGACCACACTGTCGGTTTTTCCATAGAGTTCAGCGCGCAGGTACATTCTAACTACACAAATTTTGACAGCAGATCGGGTTTTGTTCTGTATTTTTTCGCCCATGACAGTCAGGCTCTTCAGATATATTTCGCGACAGACCGCATCTTCTACAATCGTTATGACCCGACATATGCATCAGTAAAAGAAGAAGAATATTTCATAAATACCACATCCGCTCTGGTTGATTACCGGGTTGAAGTGCTCAACAACTCGTTCGCGCTTTACGCCAATAATACGGAAATACTCAACGGGACGCTCTATGACTACGGGTATAGTATTTCAAACACGCTGTATATTGGCGACCATACGCAGAGCGCGTATGCACGGGCATCATTCGGCAGTATTCTGGTGACTTCGGACACCATACCAACTCCTCCGGCGGCGATACCCGAACCAGTCAGCGTAGTGACGCTCATCTGCGGGCTTGCCGGGCTTATGCGGCGGCTCATCAGAACCGCCTGACTCCCAATGTTTTGCGCAACTGCTCCATAAATTCGTCTCTGCGCTCCTGATTAAACGACTTGATATCTTTCCATGCATCAAGCAAGTAATGGTCAAGAAATACCCGTTTCAGATCGATTTCGTAACTCTGGTGAAAAGCTACGTAGTAAGCGGCGGTTGCCAGATCGAACGGTTCGCGAAAAATCGCTTCGAACCCAGCGCGAAATTCGTCGGACGAAACATAGGCGTCGAGAGCTTGGTTGACTCCGCTTCAGTGATCGTCTGTGAATACGGTTGCCTCGAACGACTGCTGAGCCTTGTCTTTACCTGCCTGAGCGGGCTAAACCCATAATTCTTTTGGAAAGATATTTATCGGACTATTTTATTTCGTATGAGCGTAATGATGCAAGACAACCCCAGAATCGCGACAGTTGCCGGTTCGGGGACTTGAGACGTTTCTACTCCGTCCAGAGTTAATTTCGGGTAAAATGAGGGATCAATAACATTATCATCCGAAGATACGAAATCTTTTTCATTCGGGAATTCATTGTCGTGGCAGATGATTATAAATCCGTAGTTTTCTGTCCCGGATAACCACTCGTTGACATATGTAGTTACGTCCCAATTTACCCAGCCGGTATATCCATCTGGGATGTATGTTTTAACAGTAGAGGGGCCCGTATAAGTCAGAGATCCGTTTATAACGTGTTGAAATGTTACAGTCATTTCGTCCCAGCCGCTGGTAACTCGATAAACATTGAGATATTTATTTGTCGCGCCTGCTGTGTTAAAAAGCGAAAGAGATGCGCTGGTGACCGAATGTTGTGAAATTTGGGATATATCGAACTTGATAAGAGCATATTGCCTATGTGATGTAGAATTGGTTACAGCAATATAATTCCTTGATCCAAAGTTCAGTGTTTTTGTTGACGAAGTACCGTCATCATGAATATATGTATCAATGCCTTCCTGATAGCCGGGCTGTATCGTGACGGTAGCCGCATAAGACACTGATGTTATGCATAAAATTCCTGTAAAAAGAATAGTTAAAAAGATAATTTTTAGAATCATACTGAACCCTTTTGATTATGATTTAATTATATCTACAAACTATTCATCTAGTTAATTAATATATATCATGATGTTTTTATTTTGTCAAATTTGCAAAAATATTTTATCGATCGTATTTCGAATGAGATGAGATTACTGTTCCGCTGGCGTTCTTCGTGATGGCAATCAAAATCTGTTGTATAAAATATGCCTTGCGGTTCACGCAGAGACACAAAAATCCCCCGGCAATTGAAGGGGAGGTGTTATCGCCGGGGGATTTTAACGGTACTTAAATCTTGAATTTGCCGACCAGCCCGTCTAGGTTTTGTGCCTGCCCTGACAACCGCTGAACGGCAACTAAGCTCTGTTTCGCGCCGGAGTCGCTTTCCTGTGCGATGCCGTTTAACTGCTCAACGGCTTTGGTGATCTCTTCAGATCCCATTGCCTGCTCGTTCATGGCGGCGCTGATTTCCTCAGATATCTTAGCCAGCGTTTCGGACGCTTTGGATATCTCTTCTATACCCTGCGCCTGTTCCTGCATGGCGGTAAGTGTCGATTGCGATATCTCGTTTACCTTTTCCATTTTGGCGGACAGGCTGTCTGCGCTGTGAGCCTGCTCTGTGGTGACCTTTGATACCTGCTCTATCATTGAACTGACCTCACCGACAGACGCCATCATTTCCGTGATAATGTCATTGACCGACCTGACCAGTTCCACGCCTTTTTCCGCTTTACCGTTGGCGTTTGAGATCAGCGCGGTAATCTCTTTGGCGGCCTGAGCGGACTGTTCCGCGAGACTGCGCACTTCATCGGCGACCACGGCAAACCCTCTGCCTGCCTCGCCTGCGCGGGCGGCTTCTATGGCGGCATTCAGCGCCAGCAGGTTGGTCTGCGACGCGATTTGCGTGATCACGCCAATAATATTGTTAATCTGCTTGGAACTTTCCGCTATCTCCTGCATACCTTCCACAGACTGCTGGACTGCTGAATTGCCAAGCTGAGCTTTTTTGTTCACTTCTTTTGATATCCCGTATACTTTTTCCGCCGTGGCGTTTACATCTTTTATTGAAGTAACCATCTGTTCAACGGCGATCGTCGATTCGCTGACTTCTTCAGCCTGATCCTTCACGCTTTCCAGCACTTTGCTCACGTTAACGGACATCTCCTGCACCGCAGATGACGTTTCCGTAACAGACGCCGTCTGCGCGTCAACACTTTTCAGCACTTCCTGAATGTTGCTGTTCATCTGGTTGATAGCGGTAGACGACTCATTCGACACGGACGCGAGGTTGCCGGCGTTTGACGCCATCTGCTGGGATGTGGCGCTGATCTCTTGCGTGCCTGATGCTATTTCCTGCGCGGAATTAATGATACTGGCGATCATATCGCGGAGCTGGTCGAGAAAGGTGTTGAAATACCGCGCCATTCTGCCCAGTTCGTCTTTTGCGTCAAGGTCAATGCGCTGTGTAAGGTCGCCGTCACCTTTCGTGATGTCTTTCAGTGATTCAGTAAGCCTGTTGATAACACTGAGCAATGATTTACTGAAAAGTGCGCCGAACACAAACACAAATGCCAGCACCACACTCAAAAAAACCAGCATGGTGACCGCCAGCTTTTGGACAGGCGCCATCGCCTCGGCATCGTCGATTTCAGCAAGTGTCGCCCATTTCAGTTTATCGTATTTCAGCGGGGTGTAGGCGCTCCATACGTCAACCCCGCGATAATCCTTAACCACTTCAACACCGCTTTGTCCCGCAAGGGCTTTTTGCACGGTACCACCCTCAACTTTCTGTCTTAAAAGGGTAGATTCTTCCGAAAAACGGGAGTTCGAACGCATGAGATGGTCACTCCCGACAAGATATGTTTCCCCGGTCTCTCCCATACCGCTTTTTTCCTGCATGATGTGATTGATCCGGTCGACAGGCATCTGAAACGCCAGCGCCCCGATAAGTTTATCGCCGTCATATATGGGGGCGGAAATAAACGAAGCCGGATCATTGTAGGATGGTTCGTAGAACTCGAAATCTTCCAGCGACATATGTTCTGGGGGCAGTTTCATCGCTTGTTTCACCACTCTGCCGAAATTGGTGTCTTTGTATGGGCCGCTGAACAATGACGTGGTGAAATCTACTTCCTTGAACACCGTATACACAATATGCCCTGTTTCCGGTTCTATAAGAAATATGTCGTAATACCCGAACTTGCGCAGGAAATCGCGAATTATGGGATGATATTTCGCATGCAGTTTGGAGTATGTCGACCCGTCCGGCGCGTAATCAAGGTTTTCCTTCTGCCCGATCGGGTTTTTATTTTCCGCGATATATATCGACTGAAGTATATGCGACACTTTTTCTTTCGGAAGCCAGCGGTTCACGGCAGACGCATTTGCCCCGTCGGTATTCTCAGCCTGATATTTGTATCGGTCCAGCAGACGGGCTTCATACGCCGCACCGTTTTTATCATACTCCGCCCCGAATTCCTCTTCTATTTTAAAAAACGCTTCTGTAAACTCTTTCATCGCAGATACGATCATTTCATCTTCAGAAAATGTATGTACCTGGTTCTCAATTGTCTGAAAATACTCGGAAATCTGGTTGTTCTTGATGGCGCTCACAGCGCTCAGTTTATCGGCTGTCAGTTGCTTCACCATAGCCCGCGACGACGTAAAACTCAAAACCGCAACAAATAATAGTGGAACGATGCTCACGCCGATCAACAGCACGAGCAGTTTTTGTTTCAGCTTGATGTCTTTCCATTTCATAGCTTCTTTCTTCTCCCTTTTAACATTTTTCGGGCCGCCGTATTTTCAGATTCTAACGATGCAATTCAGGGCACACCGTTTAACAGGATTCCATCGATTTTCAAGATATTTTCTCATTACAAACATCGGACTAAATATCACATTACTTAATAAAATCATACAAAAAATATAGGCATTGCCTTTTTATTAATGCAAGTTGCTCGCTATAAGAATATAAGTTAAACAGAAAACACAATGTTTCCTTTGATTTTGCGATTATTTTTGTAAGGTAATTAAATTTCAGAAACACCTCCTCAATTCTAATGAAATTCGCGGAATACAGCTTTTTTGCTTCATAAATTATTTTTATTGACAAATGAACGCTTATTCATTATTATGAATTGTCGATAATTAGCTATGAATTAGTATTTATAAAAATAAAGAGGCTATTCATGAGTGTATTCCATGACAAACAAAAACAACTTAGGGAACAGATGGCGCAAATGGCTATATCCGAAGCCGCCATCGAAGTGGTAACGGAAAAAGGGTACGACAAACTTACCATGAACGATGTGGCTGAAAAAGCAGGTATCGCCACTGGCACAATCTATAACTACTTTAAGAGCAAGGAAGACCTTTTCGTATTCGTGCACGAGCAGATGCATGTCGCCATCAGCGAAAAACTGCAGGAAGTCGCGGCTAAAGACAATGACCCTGCCGAACGCATCAAGGAATTTTTCAGCGAAGTGTTTGCGTTCTGCGAACAGCATAAAATGGTGATTATCCTGTCTAAACAACTCGGGCTGAAAGACAAACTCCCGGCGGAACAGAAAAAAGCGAATATCACTGAACATATTCAGGTCACCCAGAAAATTATTGATGACGGGATAAGACAGAATAAATTCAGGAAAGTCGATTCATTGCAGACTGCTTCGATCTGGTTCTACTCTCTGATCGGATTGCTTGAACTGTACGGCTATCTGGGGGAAGAAAGTTACGCCGAGGGAAGCAAAACCATGATCCGGTTTTTTCTGGATTATATATTAAATAAAGAGGAATAAACGGGAA
This sequence comes from Candidatus Auribacter fodinae, assembly GCA_003599815.1. Classification (GTDB taxonomy): domain Bacteria; phylum Auribacterota; class Auribacteria; order Auribacterales; family Auribacteraceae; genus Auribacter; species Auribacter fodinae. The sequence goes on along the minus strand of QZJZ01000055.1, from coordinate 6,312 downwards.
TGCGATTGAACAACATTATTTTACTACTTATTACAGCCGCGGCGATATCGCTGGTTATATCAGGATGCGCTGTCGGCCCTGATTACGTGCCGCCCGATTTCGAAATGCCGAAATCGTGGAACGGCTGGACAGATGAAACCGAACAGGCTGAAGAATCTGCGCCTATTCGCGACCTGTCAAGCTGGTGGGCTCTGCTGAATGACCCTGTGCTTGATAAACTTATAGCCAGAGCGAACGAGGGCAACATCACCCTTAAGGAAGCGTATTACCGGATAGCGGAGTCACAGGCGGCGAAACGGTACGCGCAGGGCGACTTTCTTCCTCATGCCGATGTGCAGTCAGGGTACAGCCGTACCCGCGGCTCGGAAAACACGACGTTCAAGGGAACCAACCCGAACCTGCATCCGATGGATATATACTCCGCAGGCGTAACTGCCTCATGGGAAGTAGATATGTTCGGCAGGATACGGCGTTCCGTGGAGTCAGCAGACGCATTCCTTGACGCCTCGCAGGCATCGTATAACGACATTATCGTATCGCTGAACGCGGCGGTGGCGAGCAACTATATAGCGCTGAGGACACTGCAGGAACGCATCGACTACGCGCAGAAAAATATTGTTCTGCAGAAAGAAACGCTTAAACTGACGGACGCCCGTTTTAAGTCGGAACTTGTTCCTGAACTTGATGTGGAACAGGCGAAGCTCAATCTGGCAAACACTGAAGCGGCAATATCGTCTCTTGAGAAAGCGAAGGCGGAGGTGTTCAACCGCCTTGCCATATTGCTGGGCGGGTTCCCGCAGGATATCAGGGATGATTTGTCCGGCAGTGCGCCGATACCTGAGGTGTCGCCGCGCATACCGAAAGTTCTTCCGATCAACATCATTAAACAGCGTCCGGATATCCGTGCGGCGGAACGTGAGTATGCCGCACGGAACGCGCGTATCGGCGCGGCAACAGCGGGAATGTATCCTATCGCCACGCTGAACGGCTCGTTTTTCCTTGACGGCATAGAGCCGTCAGACCTGCACGATATGACGAGCAGGGCGTACTCGTTCGGGCCGCGGTTCGACTGGAATGCCTTTGAAGGCGGAAAGAACCTGAACACCGTGCGTATCGAACAGGCTCGCACGGAGCAGGCTCGGCTCCGGTACGAGCAAACCGTGCTGACTGCCGTTGAGGAAGTGGAAAACGCGCTGGCGTTCTACACTGAGGAGAAAAAACGGTATCAGGCGCTTGAACGGGCGAGCAGGTCATCGGAAAAATCAGTTGAGCTGGCAGGCTCATTATATAAAAGCGGGCTGACCGATTTCCAGAACGTGCTCGATATGGAACGCACCCTGTTCATCACTCAGGATGAACTCGCTGAGAGCAAAGGGCAGATCATTCAGGAATGGATCGGCGTATACAAAGCGTTTGGCGGCGGGTGGTCGCAGGATACTGATTACGAAAAGGATACCGGCCGCTGACCGGCTTAAAAGGAGGATATACGGATGAAAAAGATAGTGGTTGGAATAATCGGCATCATTATTGCCGCTGGCGCACTGGCAGGAGGATATTTCCTGTTACAGCCGTCAAAAGATACAAGTTCGGTTGCCAATACGGCTCAACAGCAAGCGCCTCCGGTAAGCGTGATGAGCCCGGAAGTACGGGATGTTGTCCTGTACTACGAATTCACCGGAAAAACGCAGGCGGTGGAAACCGTGGATATCGTGGCGCGGGTATCCGGCTACCTTGAAGAGATCAAGTTCGAGGACGGCGCGGATGTACAAAAAGGCGACCTGCTGTTCACTATTGAGGACGACCGGTACAAAGCCCAGTACGATCAGGCGTTCGCCCAGCTCCAGTCCAGAAAATCCGAGCTAGTTCGCGCTGAAGCGGATTTGCACCGGTTTCAGGAAGCCATACAGAACAATGCGGTGAGCAAACAGGATCTTACCACCAAACAGGCGGAATACGATCAGGCTCAGGCGTCAGTTATAGCCAGCATGGCGGCTCTTGCCGAAGCGGAACTGAACCTGCGGTACACCCGGATCAAATCGCCTGTCGACGGACGAATCAACAGGAACATGGTCGACGCGGGCAACCTCGTGGGCGTCAACGGCAGTACGGTGCTGGCAACAGTGGTTGCGCTGAACCCAATGTATATATACTTTAATGTGAGCGAGACTCTCGTATCGGAAATAATGAAACAAGTCGGCGGCGCGAATGCTGAGGGCATACCGTTTCAGTTCGCCGTGATGGACGAACAGGGGTACCCGCATGAAGGCATTGTTCGTTTTATAGATAACAGAGTTGACCCAAATACCGGGACGATTCTTTTGCGCGGCGAGTTCAATAATGAGGACAAACAGATACTGCCGGGAATGTTCGTGCGCCTGAAGCTGTCCGTGGGTACCAAAAACGACGCTGTTCTTGTTCAGGATACGTCACTGCTGACTGATATCGGCGGAAAATACCTGCTCACCGTGGACGAAGAGAATACCGTGAAGCGGTGCCCGGTTGTGATCGGGCAGAAAACCGGGGACATGCGGGTCATCGAGTCAGGATTGAGCGCGGGTAAACCGTACATCAATACCGGGCTCCAGTTCCTTTTTCCGGGGATGAAAGTCAATCCTCAGCCCGCTCAGAATCAGGCTGGCAGTAAAGTAATGTAACGCACATTCATCCCGCAGGAGTAAAACAATGTTCAGCAGTTTTTTTATAAATCGCCCTATTTTTGCCACGGTCATATCCATTTTTATCGTACTGGTCGGGCTTCTCGCCATACCGATGCTCCCGGTCGAGAAGACACCCGACATCACGCCGCCCACCGTAGTGGTTGAAGCACAGTATCCCGGAGCGAGCGCGGAGGTTATCGCCGAAACGGTTGCCCGCCCGCTGGAAGAGGAAATCAACGGCGTGGAAGGGATGATATACATGTCGTCCAAAAGCAGTGACAACGGCATGATGAGCCTCACCGTCACCTTTGAGGTCGGCACAGATATCGACATGGCGACCGTGCTGGTGCAGAACAGGGTATCCATCGCGGAACCTTCTCTGCCAGAAGACGTAAAACGGTACGGCGTGACCACGAAAAAGCAGTCCAACAGCATCGCGCTTGCCGTAAACCTGATGTCGCCGGACAACCGGTACGATCAGGCGTATTTGAGCAATTACATCAATATTTATGTCAGGGACAAACTGATGCGAGTCCCCGGAGTGAGCAACGTAACCGTCTTCGGGGCAAAAGATTTCAGCATGCGTATCTGGCTCGATCCGAACTTACTGAAAGCGCGCGGGCTCTCCACGCTCGACGTGCTCGGCGCTATACGGGAACAGAACATTCAGGTTGCCGCAGGAAAGATCGGCGCTTCCCCCGCGCCGGATACGCAGGCGTTTCAGTATACCATCCGCACGCTCGGCAGGCTGAGCGGCGTTGAGGAATTCAGGGATATCATACTGAAAACAGATGACGACGGCAGAATACTGCGCCTCAAGGATATCGCCAGAATTGAACTCGGCGCGGAAGATTACAGTTCCGAAGCGCAGTGCAACGGCACGTCGTCCATCGTCATGGGTATCTACCAACTGCCCAGCGCCAACGCGCTTGAAGTAGCGGACAACATCAGGAAAGCCATGGACGAAATGGCGAAAAGTTTTCCTGAGGGACTGCAGTACAGCGTGCCGTTCGACCCGACAAAATATATCCATGAATCGATAAAAGAAGTTATCATCACACTGTTTATAGCGGTACTGCTGGTTATTTTGACCGTGTACATCTTTTTGGGCGACCTGCGCACAACGCTGATCCCGTCGATTACCATACCCGTATCGCTGATCGGCACATTTTTCGTCATGAAACTGGCGGGGATATCCATCAATACCCTGTCTCTGTTCGGGCTGGTGCTGGTTATCGGTATTGTGGTGGACGACGCCATCGTGGTGGTGGAAAACACCATGCGCCTTATCGACGAAGAGGGGTTAGCGCCCAGAGCGGCGGCGTTCAAGGCGATGGAACAGATCACCGGGCCGGTCATAGCCACCACGCTGGTACTGCTCGCCGTGTTTATCCCGACCATGTTTGTCGGCGGCATATCCGGGCGGCTGTACACCCAGTTTGCCATGACCATAGCCACAGCCACGGTATTTTCGTCGATCAACGCCTTAACGCTGAGCCCCGCACTGTGCGCACTGCTTCTGCGCCCGACGTCGGCGCAGAAAACAAGCTGGTATTTCCGGCTTTTCAACAGGTTTATGAAATCAGGCACTACGGCGTATATATGGATCGTGAAGCGGATATTGCGCGTCAGCGTGATAGTCATGCTTCTGTTCGCCGTTATATGCGCGCTGAGCGTGTACGGGTTTAAAATACTGCCTACCGGGTTTCTGCCGGACGAGGACGAAGGATATATTTTTCTCAATGTGGAACTGCCTGACGGCGCAAGCCTTGAACGGACAAAAAAGGTGACGTCACAGATCAACCGTCTGCTCGACAACACCCCGGGTATCGGCGATTACATCACTATCAACGGGTTTTCACTGCTGAACGGCATATCGTCTCCCAACGGCGCGGCGTTTTTCGTATCGCTCAAACCGTGGAGCGAACGCCAGTCGCCGGAGTTGTCATCGCTCAACATATCACGGTCATTACAGATGAAACTGTTCGGTATACGCGACGCGTTCTGCCTTGCGTTCATACCGCCTCCGATCAGGGGGCTCGGGTTCGCCGGAGGGTTTGAACTCCAACTGCAGGACAGGGGCAACGCCGGGTATGAAACGCTCTACAATGTGGGCAGGAAAATCATGTTTGACGGGAGTCAAAACCCTGTGGTCACCCGTGTAAACGCCTCGTTCAGGGCAAACGTGCCGCAGTTGTACGTCGATATAGACCGTACCAAACTGAAAACACTGTCGCTTTCGCAGAAATCCGTGTTTGATACGCTCCAATCGTATCTGGGTACAAGTTACGCCAACGATTTTAACGCCTTCGGCAAGACCTATAAAGTTATCCTTCAGGCAGACAGCGAGTACCGCCTGCGCGAATCGGATATCGAGTCTCTGGAAGTGCGCAACGAGCAGGGCAAAATGGTTCCGCTGAAGACATTCGCTTCGGTCAGTCACACGGCGGGCCCGCAGACCATCACGCATTACAATATGTACACCTCGAATACTGTTTCAGGTATGGCTATGCCAGGGTTCAGTTCCGGGCAGGCGATTGAGGAAATGAAAAGGATGCTGGCGGCGAACCTGCCGTCTGGTATCGGGTTTGAATGGTCGGGCATGAGCTACCAGCAGATCGAGGCAGGCAACAAAGCGCCGTTGATTTTTCTGCTGGCGTCAATATTCGTGTTCCTGTTCCTTGCCGCGCAGTATGAGAGCTGGGCGATTCCTGTGGCGATTGTGTTTTCAGTTCCGCTGGCTCTGTTCGGAGCGGTACTGCTGACCGTGGCGCGGTCGCTGGATAACAATATATACACGCAGATTGGTATCGTTCTGTTGATTGGGCTTGCGTCGAAGACATCGATTCTGCTGGTTGAATTCGCGAAACAGCATCATGAGGAAGGGCACTCCATATTCGAGTCAGCCGTTGAGGCGGCGCGTTTGCGGTTCAGGCCTATTTTGATGACAGCGTTATCGTTTGTGCTTGGCGTGGTACCGCTTATGATAGCTACCGGAGCTGGGGCTCATTCCCGGCAGGCACTGGGAACTGCTGTGTTCGGCGGTATGCTTCTCGCCACGATTCTGGGCGTGTTTTTCATACCTGTATTTTATTATGTGGTGCAGAAGATCGCTGACCTTTTCAGCAAAAAAAAGAACGCTGACATTGATGAAAAAGTCATAAAATAATGTCAATTGCTCCCCCAGGTCTGGATGAGATCAGCACGCCTGATGATATTCATAAATATATTGTAGGGGCAGGGTGCGGTTGTGTCAAAATTGATATTGATTGCATGTTAAAGCTCAGAACTATGAAAATCTATTCAGGTAAAATCTATTTCTACTGATTTGAAAGATATTGTGAGTTGTAAGTTCTAACTTTCCATAATACTTTGCAATGTCACCCCATAATAACAAATGCACTTTTTTATTTGCTCTATGTATAGCATATTTGACTCTTAAATCTCATTTCCCTTAGGGATAGAATAGTCGAACCATTTGATTTCAGGATCTTTTTCGGTTGAGTTATTAGCTTCTGCATTAAAATTCACCTTCGTTTAATTTTATCAAATTGGGAATGCTGAAAAAGATTCTAAGTTCCTCTTTTAAGCTGTCATCACGAGGAGCGTTAGCGACGTGGTGATCTCATGTGTATGACACTATCCGGCGGAGAGG
>QZJZ01000042.1 GCA_003599815.1 Candidatus Auribacter fodinae | reverse complement strand
GATCCGCCAAATGCTTTAAAATAACCTGAATACGAATATGTACCAGCAGGGCAATGAAGAGCAATGCGCCCGCCTCCGCCTCCGCCGCCGTAATAACCGGTGTTATTGTTGGAACCGCCGTTTACTTCCATATATGATACTGCGTTGGTTCCGGCAATCGCTGATGCGGATATATAAATCGACCCGCCTGCGCCTGCGCCGCCGTTGTACGTGTAGTTATCTGGGGAATTTTGTCCGTTACTGCGGACAACGCCATTAATAGTTGCCGTGCCGGTCAGTTCGATAAACACGATGCCGCCGCCTTTACCGCCGTACCTGTTGTATGTTGTGTTGCGTCCGCCGCCGGAACCCATACAGACAGGTTTATGGATTAATCCATATCCTGTGCCGCCGGCTCTTGATCCATATCCGTCTCCGCCGTCTCCACCGTATGCGCCGCCGCCTCCTCCGTAACTGCTGGTTGTTGAAGTGCCTGCTCCGGGTCCTGTTTCAGAGAGAAAACCTGTGGTGGAGGTATCTATAAAACTCGTTGAGTCGACAGAGAGGTTTGCCGCTTTTATAACCAGCACACCGCCGGTCGATCCGTTCCATGCTGAGCAGGTCAGGATACCGCTGTTGCTTATGACTACATTGTCGTATACCGTGATCTCAATAATCTGCGCATTTGAATCGTATGAATTTGTGAGGGGCGATTGGAGGGTTAATGTGTTACTGGAAATACTGGATATCGTATTGAATTCGTACTGCCCGATATTACTGCCTTGCATGGTGATAATAAAAACAGTTGAACCCGGCGTAAACAAACTGCCGTTAGCGGCATCAATAGTCGTTGATCCTGACGCATGAGAATTCTGTACCTGCGAGCGAACAGAGTCTATGGTCATTGTTGTACCGCTTACTGACAGGTCAGCGGCATAAGAAGTTACAGTCAGCAGGGTCATCATAATGAATAAAAGAGAATAACAGAAGAGGTTCAGGTGAGCTTTGTTTTCGGAGCGGAAACGTCCTTGCGATACCATGTCGATACCCCCATTTATCGGAATTGAAGTAATTTTTCAAAGGATTTAGCGCTACTTATTAAATAGCATGTGATTTACAGTTTGTCAAATTAGGGGGGAATTTTTTTACAATAATGACTTATTTATAAAGAACATGGCTTAAAGATTTTTTATGACACAGAATACTTTATTTTTAAGGTGAACTTAATTCAAAAATGTAAAGGTGTTATTTTTTTGTATAAAAATTTTTAGTGCGGAACTTTTTTACTGTTTGTGTTGTTTTATCACAGGAGACATTTTTTCAGTCAATACCCGTAATAATTATTACACGGTATGAGTTCAATAAAAAATCTTGACTGGTGTTAGTTGTTAAATCATACTGGTTTTGATCTGAAATCATTATCATAGTGCGACTTGTCGCATTCGTGGCTCGTCAGGGTAACGGGGGACGTGTGTTGTGTTATTAAATACCCCATGAAAGAGAGTAGTTATATCATATGCTTCACGCTATAATTCAATATTTTGCGACGCGGCATTTCCTGACTAATTTTCTTGTGCTCATCGTGTTTGTCGGCGGCATTTTTTCGTGGAATAATACCAGCAAGGAAGAGATGCCGGACATCACATTCAATACTGTCAGGATCAATGTCAGGTATCCCGGCGCGCCTGCGGAAGATGTGGAATATTTTGTGACCGAGCCGATAGAGGAACAAATCCGCGGGCTGGACGGCATTTACCGCATAACCAGCACGTCGTCCGTGGCGTCAAGCTCCATATCCGTTGAGATCGAGCCGGATTACCCCGACTTGGACGAGTTGATCACCGAGATACGCAACGAGGTGTTCAGTGTTGAACTCCCTGACGAAATACTGGATCAGCCGACTATCCGCGTGTTTAAAACGTCGAGAAAAGCGATTATTGATGTCGGTATAATTCATAATGGCACACATCTTCTTGATGTCCCCACCCGGATGGAACTTCAAAGGTATGCGAAAGCGCTTGAAGACCAGCTCCTGAGCCTTTCTCAGGTGAACAGTATCAACAAAAGCGGATATCTTCAGGAAGAGATTCAGGTCAAACTTGACCCCGAAAAACTCGTTAAGTATAAGATTCCCTTCAATACCATAAAGAAGACTATCCAGAGCAACCATATCCGCCAGCCGGCAGGAAGCGTGGAAACCGGGCTTGAACCCAAAGTCACTCTTCTTTCAGAGTTTAATACTGTGGAAAAACTCAATGAAGTCATTATTCAGGGCGGGTTTGAAGGCGGTGTTATACGGCTTGACGAGGTCGGCGAGGTAGTAGAGGCGTATGAAAAGAACGAAACAGTCACAAAAATCAATGGGCATGAAGGGGTTATGTTTAGTGTGGTTAAGAACAGCTCCTATGGGATCATTGAAGCGCTTGACGCGGTTACTGCGGCTGTGGAAAAATTCAAGCGAACCACGTTGATCGAGTCGCCGGTCGAGCTGGTTTTGCTGGATGACGAGTCGGTCGATATCCGCAACAGGCTGAACTTGATCAGCATGAACGGGCTGATGGGTTTCGTGCTGATTCTTATCACTCTTTTCATATTTTTGAACGTACGCTCAGCAATATGGGTGGCAATGGGCATCCCGTTTACCTTTTGTTTTACCATGATATGCCTTTACTATTTCGGGTACACGATTAATGGTACGACGCTTTCAGCGGTTATTATTGTGATGGGAATGATTGTGGACGATGCCATTGTCGTGGCGGAAAATATATCGCGCATGTGGCAGAAAGGAATAGACCGCACTGAGGCGGTTATAGAAGGCACAAAATACGTGTTACTGCCGATTATTGCGAGTATTACAACGACCTGTATTGCGTTTGTACCGCTGTTTTATTTTAAAGGCAGATTCGGCGAGGAGATAAAGTTTATACCGCCGGTTATTTTTATGATGCTCGGAGCCAGCCTGTTTGAATCAATTCTTATCCTGCCTGCTCACATGAACCTTCATATTCCGTTCATTACCAGAAAAGTTATTAAGGACGTTTCTAAAAAGAAACGGCGCCACTGGTTTGTGTATGTGGAGGAGTTATACGGGTTTTTGCTGAAATATGTCCTGTGGTTGAAACCGCTGGTGTTTGCCGGGTTTGTTCTATTGCTTATATGGGCGGCGGATGTTGCGTCTAAAAATTTCAAATTCGTGATGTTTCCACAGGAAGAAACGCGTGAAATATCCATTTCCGGCGAGGCGCCGGCGGGCTCTACCCGTACGGAAACCGCGGTAATGACAAAACAGATAGAAGATATAGTGGCGCAGTATCTGGGGCATGAGGTGATCGGGTTTCGCAACTCAATAGCAAGCGGCAGGGGAGGCAGTTCGTCGGAAGATAATAAATTCAGGATTATTATTGAGATTCTGCCCAAGGAAAAACGGGTGAAATCCGCGGATCAGCTCATAGCTGAAATGCGTGAACAGCTTGGAGATAATCATAAGTTCAGCAAATTAAAGTTCGCGAAGAGCCGCTGGCGGCAGGCGTCAGGCAGTCCAATTGAACTGAATGTACAGCAAAACGATGATGCGAAACGCGCTCTTATTGTTCAAGAGCTTAAAACAAGGATGGAAGCGTATCCCGCTCTGTATAATGTGGAAATAGATGAAGGGCTCAGGATTCCTGAATACCGTGTCCATATAGATCAGGAGAAAATCAAGCGGCTGTCAATTGACCCTGCCGATATATCGAGCACATTGCGCGGCGCTCTGGAAGGGAGTATCCTGTACGAGTTCCAGAAAGAGGATCAGGACGTGGTTGTCCGTATTACAACGCTGGAAGAGGCAAAGAGCGACATAGAAAATATTCTTGACCTGCCCATAGAGAATCAGGGTGACTACCTTGTTCCGTTACGTGATATCGTGATGTTCAAAACGGTTGAAGTGCCCAGTTCCATTTACCGCCGCGATCTGAAGCGTACTACTCTGATGTATGCTGACATTAAGCCGAATTCAGGAAAAACGCCGCTTGAAGTTGCCCAGTACCTTGAGGATAATGTGTTTCCTGAGTTTTTGTCAAAATACCCTACAACAACATTTTCTTTTACCGGTGAGGTTCAGGATACGAGGGAATCGGAGGCTGAACTGATCAAAGCGATAATTCTGACTCTGTTTCTTATTTATAGTTTGCTGGCGATCTTGTTCTCATCCATGATGAAACCATTTATTATTATGCTGGCGATACCGTTCGGCGTGGTTGGGATTATTATTGTGTTCTGGCTTCATCATAAAACATTGTTCGGATTTTACGCCGCTGTCGGGGCGCTGGGGCTTGCGGGTGTGGTTATCAATGATTCGATTGTCATGCTGGTCAAGTTTGAAGACGACTTTGACAAAAAACTTCCATGGAAACATTCGTTCAGGCAGATAGCTGATATCGCGAAAACCAGGCTTTGTGCTGTTGTCCTGACTACAGTTACCACTGTTGCCGGAGTTCTGCCCACAGCGTATGGGTTCGCGGGGTATGACCCGACTCTGGCAGATATGATGCTCGCTTTGGCATGGGGGCTTAGCTTTGGTACGGTTATTACCCTTGTTCTGGTTCCGTGCGTGTATAGTCTCGAAAAGGATTTCATTTATTTTTTCAAAATGATAAGAAGGAAATTATGCAGAGATTACGAGTAATCACTTTTTTTTCACTGGCTGTTATTCTGTGTGCAGGCATCTGTCTGAGCGCTGAGGATGCGCCGCGCCGGATTCCTCTCGACGAGTTTATCCTGACTGCGGCGCAAAACGATACGGAGTTCGAGGCAATCCTTATTAACGAACTGAAATTGAAATACAGCAAAGACCTTGTTATTCCCGCCCGGGACATTGTGCTGTCAGTCAGAAACCAATACGATTTCATAACGAATCAGGACAGAAACGAACCGGAATTCGGCGTAAGCCTGAGCAAGCTGTTTCCTTATACCGGTACCAGTGTGTCTGCTGAGTATACGACATATCCTACGTTTTCAAACGATGTGAACAGTTCGGCAATGGGGGTGACGCTCTCGCAGTCCATAGCGCGCAACGCGTTCGGCAAAGCCACCAGGATGCTGGACAAGATTGTCGGGCTGGAAATAGATGTTGCCCGCCATCAGATTATAGAGGCGTATGAGGATTATCTTGCCACTGTAATGCTCGCTTACATTAACTGGTACGAATCGTATCAGAAACTCGACATAGCCGAATCGTCATATAAAGAAAACCTGAAACTGCTTGATAATATCAGGGAACGCCAGAAAAACAAAATTGCGCTTGAGGTTGACGTCAATAAAATCAGCCTTCAGGTATACGATAAAGAGGAAAGCCTTGTTTCCACAAAGGAAACCTATGATCGGCAGTTGAATATCATTAAGACGATACTGCGGTATGAAGGGGATGAAATACTGGCGCCTGTTAATCCGGAATCGTTTTTTGCATATGCGGTTTCTTTTGACGAGGATTTCAAAACGTTCAAGGATAACAGCCGCACCTATAAAATACTGGATTTGCTGGAAAAAAGAGGCGTTTTTGAAGTGGCGAAAGACGCGGATGACCTTCTGCCGTCCATCAACCTGCTTGCCGGAGCGGAAATGCAGGGTAAACGTGATACCCTGTTCGAGTCCGATAACATGCTGTACCTCGGGGTATCTCTGGATTGGCCGGTGTATCCAAATCAGGTTGAACGGGCGGAATATGAAATATCGAAAATTGCCCTTGAGGAAACCCGTCTGTCGAACATCAATATCCATTTCAGGCTGTACCGTGACGTAAAGAACCTGTATCTTTCCTTACAGCAGGAAAAAACACTGGTTGAAATTGCCCGAAAGAAAAATGTGCTGGCAAGATCTGTTCTTGAGGATGAAGCCGAGAACTATATGTACGGCAAAATAGTACTGAACGATTTTATTCAGGCGGTAAATGCCCATGACGAAACCCGTCGAAGTATCGAGACAAGAAACGCCCAGATCAACCGCCTGATGCTGGAACGGTTACGTATCCTTGACCTGCTGGTTACCCGTCATCAGATTAATGAACGCCCTGATATAACAATACAGGGTGGAAAATAGTATTTTCCACCCTGTCAAATATTTTACTATCCAACGCATAATGCGTGAATATACGTGTATTACTCCACCTTAAGCCCGCACAACTGCTGGTCGAGCGTCTGTGACTGTGCGGTAAGGTCTTTGGATACTTCAACGCTCTGTATTGCGCCGTCTTCGTTGGTTTCAGCAATGTGGCTGACCTGCTGAACGACCCGGGTGATTTCTTCGGATGCGGACGCCTGCTGGCTCATCGCTTCATTAATTTCCTGAGAAATCATAGCCAGCTGCTGCATGGCTTTTGATATTTCTTCAGTACCCTTGTTTTGTTCTTCCATCGCAGTAAAAATGGACTGAGTTACCTGATTCAGTTCTTCCATTGAGTGAGCTATCTCTATACTGCCTCGTTCCTGCTCGTTGGTAGCGGTGCTGACATCATTGATTAAATGGCTGACTTCGTCAATGGATTCAGTGATTTCTACAATGGAATTATAGACGCCTTCAACCAGATCAACACCGTTTTCTGCGCGCTGGTTGGCTTCCGTAATCAGGTCGGTAATTTCTTTTGCCGCCTGCTGTGACTGTTCCGCGAGGTTTCGCACTTCATCAGCCACGACAGCGAACCCTTTTCCGGCGTCGCCGGCACGAGCGGCTTCGATTGCGGCGTTCAATGCCAGCAGGTTGGTCTGCGATGCTATGCCGGTAATAACGCTGATAATACTGTTAATTTTTTTGGAGCTTTCTGAGATCGCTTTCATTCCTTCAACAGTTTCTTTAGCCGCTTTGTTTCCCGTGTTGGTTTTGGTTGCGACATCTTTGGCTATATCATTTACTTTCAAAGAATTCTGGGCTACCTGCTTGATTGAAGTGACCAGTTGTTCTACTGCGGCGGTTGACTCATTGATGGCGGCGGACTGGCTTTCGACGCTTTTCAGTACCATGCTGATATTGCGTGCTATTTCCTCAACGGCGGCAGTCGTTTCCGTAACAGAAGCGGTCTGAGTCTCAACTGACTTTACAACGTCCTGAACGCCGTTGTTCATCTGAGTTACTGAACTGGATACCTCATGAACGCTAGCCGCGAGATCCTGTGAACTTTTGGACATGGTTTGAGATGTTTCCGATAACTTGCCCGCAAACGAAGCGACGCTTGCAGAAACATTTTTTATTGATTGAATGATATCGCGCCATTTTGTCATGAACAGATTGAAATTCTGAGCTAGTTGCCCGATTTCGTCCTGCGAATCGACTTTAAGCTGGCGGGTGAGGTCGCCTTCACCATGCGCAAGATCTGATATTTCCCTGTTTACGAGATTAATGGAGGTTACGATACTTTTTCCGATAAGATACGCCGCCAGAGCTCCGGCGACAAAAGCGAGCAGAGTCACAAATAATAAAACAAATACTGTTTTGGAATATGCTTTGGATGCGGTTGTATAGGCGTCATCAGCCATTTTCAGGTTAATTTCCTGCAACTGGTTCAGGTAATCCCGCATCTGTTCGAATTTTGCTTTTGCTTCGCCGATGGTTACGTCAATAGCGATACGCCGTCCTTCGCGGGTGTCAGACGCTCTGGAATCAACAACCTGACGGGATACCTTTTGCCATTCTTCTTTGGCTGTATTATATTGGCTTATTATCGCTTTTTCTTCATCAGCAACAGCTAACGAGCAGAAAGAGTTCCATCTTTTTTCAGCCTGCTGGAGATTGGTATTGTATTCATCAACCAGTTCCTTAAACAGATCTGAAGAAGCGTCGGCAAAAATCATGGTTCTTTCCGCTACCAGAAGCTGTTGGAGGTCTCTATCTGTTTCTATCAGGTAGTCGATACAGGGGATAGTCGTTTTGCATATCTCTGTAATCTGCTTCTGGATATTTTTACCGTTTATGTACGCTGTAACGCCAATAACAATCATGAAAATGCCGGTAATGGCGAATGCCGCGAATAATTTATTTCCTATCTTCATGTTTTTGTACACATTAGTAATCGACATGATGAATTTGCTCCTTCTCGTGAAAAAGATGCTCTGATAAGCCTTAAACTGTTATTAAAGCTGGTCTATATCGATACCGATGGTCATAGCGCCGATGACCGTGTCGCCGTCTTTTACAGGAATTGATACCTGAACAACATATGACTGACTGCTGTCATCAAATTTTACATCGCTGATGTGTATTGCGCCCTGCCCGTCTTTGAAGGATTCCGTGAATTTCGCTTCATCACCCTGCCAGTAATCAGATGTTTTTGCGGACATGGCAACATTCGCGCCCTGATTGTCCATAACGAAAATTTCAGCGAAGTACGGTTCGGATTCCATAATTTCTTTAAGGTGTTTTCCGCAATCGGAGTTCATTAATGAAGTCATGAAATCAGAAAAACCGGAAGTATTTTGCCATTCCGCATCGATAGCCTTTATTTCATCCAGCGTTTTGCCTTTGGCGTTTTCCGCTTTTACCGCGGCGACAATAACAGGGTCTGCTCCCAAAGCCGCAAGTTCGGTGTTGGCGAGGTCTATTACTTCCTGCGGAGCTTTTTCCTGAGCAGATATCATCGTACAACACAATGCAATGATTGCGATCGCTGTTAGGGTGACTGTCTTCATTGTTTTGGGTCCTCCAGTTATGGTTATTTTTCATGTAAATACACATTATATGTCGATTTACTGTCATTATTTCTTTAGAAAAAATAAAGGCATATTGGCTCTAAAGTGCTATTGTAAGGCGTGTTTTGAAAAAAGTGTTTTATGTGAAAAGAAAAAACAGTGATGGGTATTTCTTCACTGCGTAGATGTTATAAATGGCAGGGTTGGATAACAGCATTACTAAAATAACGGCTAAAAATTGTACATAGAAGCAGGCAGGCGTTACTCCCGTGTTGGCATGGCACATAATGGATATGTTTTGCGCGTTCCCTGATAATGCTTATTTCCGTAACCGTTTCAGGAACAGGGCACTGCCGCATGAGGCGAACAGGATTATCGATAACGGTTCAGGGACAGCCGGCGGTTCAGGTATTGACGGAGGCGTATAGTCAACAGAGAGCAATGGGCGGTATATCGTTGATGCCGCGTCATCGGAATGCCACCATGCGAACCAGGACAAGTTCGTGTCTATAAAATACCAGCCATAGTTTAGGTATGATTGCTGAGAGTACCCATTCAGAACGGATGTTACGTTAATAGTATATTCGACCGGCGCTCCGCCGTATACGGTGAAGGTTGTAAATGGGGTTGCGTCGTAATGAGTACCAGGCGTGCCGCCGTACCCAAGATCGCTCCATGTTACTGTTTCCTGCCAGTCAACGAGCATCCTATGCACAGTATGTGTTTTTGCCGTTGAGGTACTGACGTATTGTGTCCATAAACTGAGTGTCGCGGAGTTAATCGTTGAACCGATTGGAATCTGGTTTGCGCCATCACCGAAAATGTTGGGGAACCGTATGAGCATATAATACATTGAACCGCCTGTTTCCAGAACTTGAGCGGTAGCTTTACTGCTCGCGCCATTTTGTATATAGGTTCCGTATGTTTCCGAGACAATACTCTTGCCGTCGTCCTGACGGTAGGTGATAGTTGCTGAAAAAGCAAGGGCTGTGTGTAAACACAAGAGCGTACTCAGAATGCAGACGATGGTTTTCATGCGGCAGTATCTCCTCAGGTACCAGCTATATTTAATAAAGATGGTTATGCACATTGAGATTTGTGAAAAAGTTTCTAAGGTTCTCTTTTAATACATCATCACGAGGAGCGTCAGCGACGTGGTTATCTCATCGTGAAGGAGGGGATTGCCATAGGCCCTTCGGGCTTCGCAATGACATCCTTTTGTAACATTTTCATCACTCTCTCATTGTACTTCTTCTTATTCTATTATAGCACCTGAGATACAACTTTTCAATATGCCTAAAGAAATAATTGTTTTCTTAACAGACGGATTGTATTGTTCGCTGTTAATGCGGAAGTAAAGCATTACGTCATACCCGTCCCAAAGAATTACAAGCTTGCCCCGAGAAGTTCCTGCGCGCGGGAATCGATATCTGTGATTGCCCTCGGCGAGGCGGTGACCGGTGTCACGACATCAATACTGCGGTCTTCCGGAAACCATCTTTGCATTCCCTGATCGAGGGGTTCTTTTTTCACGAGATCGGCAAGGCGTGTAACGTATTCAGGCAATGCCTTTGCCAGTTCTTCGTTCGATTGCGCTTCATGTATGGAATTCAGGACATTGACCAGCCGCGGGTTTACCGGGCGGATCACTGTGCGGAACTGGTATTGCCCTTCCGCTTCAGGAACGATCACAGCGGAGTACCGGTATTGTTTGTTGACCATATCCAATGTCTGGGTACGGTTCATTTCCACCACTTTTTCCTGTTCTGACGGAAGCCCGTAATGCAATTCTATGACAAAATCGTCAGGCTGGACAACCCACCCCAGCTGAAGGTCGACATTGATTTGCATTGGTTCATTGGTGGCGTGCAGGTTTTCATTTGCATCTGCTGATGTTGTCAGCTTGGTAATATTTGTACCGATGCCATTACCCACATACCCCCATACGAGGCGTTCGGTAAGGTTTCTGTCATACTCTGCTTGTTTCGCCTGAAGAATCTCACTGCGTCGCGCAATAACAGCGTCGCGCATATCCTGATTGGGGATAAGCTCTTCAAACAGAGATTGCTGTTTTTCTGCCCGGCTGTTCATTTTCTGCAGGATGACCGAGTACATATCGCGTACATAATCCAGCGCCATACGGTGGATATCGACTTCATAAGAACGGCGCAGGGAGTTGCGCAGTAAGTTCGCGTATCTGCTTCGCATGTCAGCGTCGCCATGCTGTGCTCCATAATAGAGTTCCGCTAAGTGCCCGACTTTGTCATACAGGCGTGAGTACCACGGTTCCTTATTTTCGTAGTAGAGGCGGATCAAGTCGCCGGTAGTCAGCGGCGCTAATGTCTGGTACCACATTTTCCGCAGTTCCTCAGATGATATCTTTCCGTCAGCGGTAATCAGTTTTGATAAATCAAGCCCGGATTCGCGCAGGTGAATGGGGTTTGCGTCTATATGCCGTTGAATGTTTTCCGCGGATATATCGGATATAATATCGTCGATAATGATGTATTTGTCTCCTTTGTCGATCACAGCGACAGGATGGTACTCGCCGCCGCCGTTAATGGCGATGACCGGTTTCTGGTAGAAGCCGTTGTTGCCATTGTTCTGGCTGGTATGAGCTTCGATAAACTTGAAATTATCTTTAGGGATAGTGCGTGATAAAATAATCGGTGTCAGGAACGCTCCGTTGGCGTTCGCCGGGTCATCGTCGATATCAGCGACTTCTTCTATCATAGCTCCGTCAAATGAACTGAGAATGATGGTGCCGCTTCCCAGCGCTTTCTGATGGCTGGTGGAGGACGCTTCCATTTTTTCAACAGGCATCATAAGCCATATATCAGATCCCCTGACTCCGTATTTCGCGACTGTGATGTCGTATTGCGGCACCACTGCGACATGCACAGTGGGATGTTTTCTCTCGATTGCCGCCTGTATTGTCTGGAACATCTGTTTTGCCGGTTCGTCTTTGGGATGGGCGATACCCGAAAAAACGATATTGATGGGCATATCGCCGTATTTTCCTTTCAGTTTTTCCGCGAGTGCATCAATGTCCTGAAGGATCATGTCGGTTCGTTTATAGAGGTTTGTGCGTCTCATAATGGATATAGTGAGGTGGTCTGCGGAGAGGTTTGAGCCTGTCCGGTCGTTAATCATGGCGATATATTCGGCTTTCTCGCGCTGTTTTACGTTGATAAGCGTTTCATCGGTAATGGTTTCCGGGTCGGTAAACTGGAATTCAGGCGGTTGCCAGTCGTGTAACAGCACGCCGTTTGTGATACCGATAGAAGCTTGCAGTGTGCCTTCCTCATGGCGTGATGGCGACTTTTTTGCCTTGATGATTTCAGCGTTGGTAACTTCTTCATGGCGCAAACTGACTGATGAGGTAACGTCTGATATGCGTGCTTCAGCTTCTGTCAGGTTCAGAACGATTTCTGACTGCAAAACCTGCAAAAATGTTTTGGTGAACTGATCCATATCCGATTTGGCGAGTTGTTCAACCCGTGCGCGTGTTTCCGCATCAAGTTCATCCCATTGAGGTACGAATAATTCGATAATTGAGTGCTGGTCTATTCCGAGAAGCCAGCCCAGATGGATAATGTTGTTAGTTCCGAAATTACTTGCACTGATTTTCGGCAATCCTGCCGGTACGGGAGTGTGTGTGGTAAACGCCATACCGATGTCCTGCCAGTAGCCGTTGGGGTCAAACTGTTCCTGAAACATCTGCCGGAACAGGACTTCATCGGTTGCACCCCAGCAGTTCGCTTCGTTTTTGTGAAGAATAGCGGGTTTTTTATCAATAATACCGTTGTCCAGCATAATCTGGAGAGCCTGAATGCCGCCGCGCCCGAGCAACTGGTTTTGTTGTTCACGTAAAGCGGCTGTTTCTTTTTCTCCTCCATAGAGCATATCTGTCACATCTGAAGTGAGGTCTTCCAACGCGAAAATGCGTGCGTCGCCTGCTCTGATTTCCCATACGCGTGCCCGGACAGGTACGCCCATCACATTCTGTTCAATAACAATTCCCGTATCGAAAACAGGCAGTTTGGAATAGTCCACGGAGATTTCTTCAGTAATCTGTTTGCCGTTTTCGATCTTTTGCCGTACGGTTTTTTTGTATAGCAAAGTTACGCCGTATGTGGGGATGCCGAGGTCGGCAAGGCCTTCCACATATTCACCGGCAAGAACGCCGAGCCCGCCTGCGAACAGTGACCGCACGCCGCCGAGCAGTTTCATTTCAGGCGAGAAGTAAACTACACTGCGGTCTTTTAACTGGTTTATAACGTTGTCTATGCCATTATATTCCCGTGTAACAGGGTTTTGCTCGACTGTTGTCGTGCCGTTCATCTGCTTTTTTATGGTTTCGATAAGCCTTGTGCGGTTATCCCTGTCGATTCTTCGGACGGCTGTTATGATCGAGGAAAATTCGTCAAGCGCCTCGTCGGATATATCAAGGTATCCGTATTCACGCAGTTTCGCGAGGTAACGGGGATCCATATATGATGACGCGCTGGACATTAATATCATTTCCAGCAGGAAATCCTTGTCTTTTTCTGTCAGTTTGCCTGCGAGGAACTCGTCAATAAGATGCGGTGACAGTGGCGTTGAGCTTTTGAATAAATCAAGTATCTTGCCGCCTGCTTCGAAATCGAGTTTGTTCATACTTGCAAGAGTCTGGTAAAAGGTATTCGCGAATTGCGGCGTTAAAGCGACACCCTCAAGCTGATCGAGCGCGGTTGTCAGCAGTTTTACGGCGACCAGTTCAGGTGCGAGCGTATTGGTCTGGAAATTCTGCAGTCCGAGTACTTTTTCAAGATACGTCCTGTATCCGATCATTATATTGGAGTACATGTTCGCTTCAACGTCAAGCTGGGCTCGCGGCGTTATGGCGATATACGAAATGCCTTTAGCGCGAAGCGTTTCAAGAATGTGCTCGGAATGAAACCCGCCGGTAATCTGTATACTGAACTCAATATCCTGATCCTGCATCTGAGCGAGAGTTGTGTCGCACAGGATACTGTCACGCTGATGTGAAAGTGTGTAGAACTCGGTTCCGGTGTTTATCACGTCGTTCAGTTGCGTAAGGATATTTTCTGAGAATGCTGATTCACTGTTATCGGAAATATAGTCGGCTATAGCATCAAGGTTTGTTTTCTCTCTGAAAGAAGTAAACCATTGCCATTCAGTCCCTGTCAGGTTTAAGTCTGTTGCCGTTTCTGCCAGCGCGAGATAGTCGCGGTATATGCAGAGGTTAATTTCTTCATCTGTTTGAGCGAGGTGTTCGATGATTTGCCGGCATCCTGCATGCAGTGCATTAAATAGTTTTGTGGAATCAAGATTTGTATGCAGGTGAGCAAGTTCTATTCTGCTGTGCAGTTGAGCGTATGCGGAAAGATCGATGTTTTTCTGTTCTGCGAAAGAACCGCATTGAATAAAAAAGTCGTTTCCATTGACTTTTCCGACAAGGTAGCCAAGGTAATCGGAAAAGAGGTTTTCCGGTTTTTCAGCGGAAAAGGTTACGGAGACATAGTTGAAAAATTTCTTCAGTTCTATATCCAGACGCTGGTGGTTTAAGTTTTTTTCTAATTGGATAGTGCGAAAAAAATCCTGAATAACCGCCGTTTCTGATTCAGAAAGTTCGATCGTTCCCATGTGCTTGGCGAAACGGTTTGCGAAAGACTCGAAGTCAATATTTTTCTGCCAGAAACAGGCGTAATACTCGGCATAGAATGCTCTAAGCTCGTCATTACAAACTTCTTCAGAGCGTTGCTCCAACTGGTCGTTCATCGACTGAAAAACAGCCCGGACGCTCGAGCTGGTTTTCATGACATCCTGAAACGCCTGGCGGTTTTTGTCGTATAATCGTTTATCTTCAATACCGTAAATAAAAGGAGGCTCATCAGCAGTCAGTGAATAATACTCTGATCCGGCGATGGTTCCCTTTTTTAGAAAATATTCTGTTAGCGCATCTTTGAGTGACTGATCCGCCGGATGAAGTCGAACAGGTGATAAATCGTACTCGCCCCAATACCCTTCCACGAACAGGTACGGTATGTCGTACCGTTCCCGGAAATAGCCTATAATATCAGCAATATTTCGTTGTACCAGAGGGTTTGAGTGCAGATCCCTGACGTGGATGACGCAGGTATCTGAAGTTCCCTGATATGTGTCGGTTATAACGCCGAGTGTTGGGGGAATCGAAATATTCTTAACAGGTTCGGAAGCTATTAAAGTACAGGCACTCAGTGTAATGGACAGGAACAAAGCGAATGAGTGAACTTTCTGGAGCACATGCGGATTTTTTTTCATAACGGTCTCCTTGCGTAAATTTAATATATAGTAATTATACCTCAAATGCCTCTGTAAGTAAATTGCGGAAAACAAGTTCAGACAAGAAAACCCGTTTTTTGCAGGAAGAGGACGCATATATGCCGTCGTGTTATACGGTGCTGTACGGAAATTTAGTTAAAGTGCTGCGTAGTTGCGGTATGGTTGTTGTGAGTTATCGAACCAGCTTATAATCAATGAATTGAATTGACATTTCGTTGTTCATTTATAATAAAAAAATATTTTGCATAATTGTTCTTGTATCCGTGATTTAACTTGAGATTGTTACATAAATGATATAGGATTGTGATATAATAATACACTTTTTTTGATGAAAGAGATTCTTGAAGGGCTAATCCGTAAATACACATAACAGTCTGGAAAGGAGATTGTTGTATGTCCGTTCAACTTAGGGAAAATCAAATCTGCGGACGTTCTTATCCACTTGGCGCCACAGTATGCGAGAACGGTGTTAATTTTAGTGTATATTCAAAACACGCATCTGCTGTCGAACTGCTTTTTTTTGACTCGGCAGATGATACAAAGCCCGCTCATGTCTGGAAACTCGATCCGAAACGCAATAAGACCTACAATTATTGGCACACCTTTATTCCGAACATTAGCTCGGGACAAATATATGGATATAGAATGCATGGCCCTTTTGATCCTGCTCAGGGTCACCGGTTTGATCCAACGAAAGTGCTGATCGACCCGTATGGCAAACTGGTTGCGGTTCCGAAAAACTACAGCAGGCAGGCGGCGGCTGAAGCGAAAGACAATACGCCGTTTGCTATGAAAAGTATCGTTGCCGATATGTCGGCATACGATTGGGAAGGCGACACGTTGTTGCGGACACCGTTTCCGACAACCATAATTTACGAGATGCATGTTGCGGGTTTTACCCTGCATCCCAGTTCAGGCGTCAGCAAAAAGAAGCGCGGCACATACGCAGGGGTGATCGAAAAAATTCCGTATTTAAAAGACCTTGGAGTAACAGCTGTTGAGCTTCTTCCCGTATTCCACTTCGATGAATATGACGCTCCGGCGGGCAAGAAGAACTACTGGGGTTACGCTCCCATATCATTTTTCGCCCCGCATGCGGGATACGGCTCTTCCTCAGATCCGATAGGTGTTCTAAATGAGTTCAGGGATATGGTGAAAGCATTGCATAGAGCGGGGATAGAAGTGATTCTGGACGTAGTTTATAATCACACTGCCGAAGGAAACGAGCATGGCCCCACACTCTGTTACAGAGGGATAGAAAATTCGGCTTATTATATACTTGAAAAAAACAAAGAGTACTATTCAAACTATACCGGAACGGGAAATACTCTCAACGCCAATCATCCTGTGGTACGCCGTATGATCGCGGACAGTATCCGGTATTGGGTGCAGGAGATGCATGTTGACGGTTTCCGTTTTGATCTTGCATCGATTTTGTCCCGCGATGAAGACGGTATGCCGTTACCTAATCCGCCTGTATTGTGGGATATAGAAACAGATCCTGTTTTAAGCGGCGTCAAACTTATTGCCGAGGCATGGGATGCCGCGGGGCTCTATCAGGTGGGAAATTTTATCGGCGACAGCTGGAAAGAATGGAACGGCAGGTTCCGCGACGACGCACGCGCTTTTATGAAAGGCAGTCCCGGCACCATATCAATTATTCCGTCCCGTATGCTGGGAAGCCCTGACATGTATTCCCATGAGGAAAGAGAACCTGAGCAAAGCATTAACTTCATTACCTGCCATGACGGTTTTACTATGAACGATCTTGTTTCATATGATTATAAACATAATGAGAAAAACGGGGAAGATAACCGGGACGGCTGTGACAATAACCAGAGCTGGAACTGCGGATGGGAAGGCCAGACTGACGACCCGCAGATTGAGGCTCTGAGAAATCGGCAGATAAAAAACTTTTTCTGGATGCTGATGTTCTCTGTCGGCACACCTATGATTCTTATGGGCGATGAAGTGAGGAGGACTCAACTGGGCAACAACAACGCCTATTGCCAGAACAATGAAATCAGCTGGTTTGATTGGTCTAACCTTGACAAACATGCGGATATACACCGGTTTGTCAAACTGCTGGCCAGTTACCGGCTCAGAGGCAAATTTTACGTGAAAGACGAGCAAATAACCTTAAATCAATACCTACGGCAAATAAAGATCGCATGGCACGGCGTAAACCTGAATCAGCCTGACTGGGGGAAAGATTCTCATGCGCTGGCGTTTACCACGAGCGGACTAAAAGGAATATTTTCGCTTCATTGTATGATAAATATGTACTGGGACGCACTTGAGTTTAGAATTCCTCCCGTTCCTAAAAAAAATGGGCAGTCATGGCGGCGCATCATCGATACATCTCTTGTTTCGCCGGATGATATTGTAGATATGGAACACGCTCCGGTAGTGGAAGAAAAGTCGTATACGGTTCAGCCCAGATCAATTGCCACAGTGTTGTTCGTGCATTAAAAGGGAGCTTTTTTTCAGTGGCAAAACATTAACGCGCTGATTCTTATTCAGTTAGATTGAATTTATCAGTGATTTTAAAAATGTAAGCGAATATTTTTTGTTTATTCGTAATAAAAACAACGTGGTAACGATGAAACAGTCAAAAAAGAATGTCATTGCGAATCCCCGCAGGGGCTGTGGCAATCTATTCCGCCGGATGGTGTTATACGCATGAGATCACCACGTCGCTAACGCTCCTCGTGATGACGCTTACAGCGAAAATTAGAGACTTTTTCAGCGCTCCAAATTTGGAATTCAATATGGTTTAGCTTGCAACCTATCCGGTTTTTCGGTACATTCATGCCAGCAAATTAACCGGACTGATACAATATGGCTGAACTACGATCACGAACAATAGAATTACTCGCGCCAGCAAAAGATATTGCCTGCGGTATTCGCGCCATAGACTGCGGAGCGGATGCTGTCTATATCGGCGCGGAACAATTCGGGGCACGAAAAGCGGCCGGCAATAGCCTTGAGGATATATCTCGCCTTATAGAATACGCCCATCACTATTTTGCCAAAGTATATGTCACCGTTAATACTATTCTGACAGACGATGAACTGCCCGAAGCGGTGTCTCTTATACATCGGTTGTACGAAATCGGCGCGGACGCCATTATGGTGCAGGATATGGGACTGCTGGAAGCCGATCTTCCTCCTGTGCCTCTTTTAGCCAGTACGCAAACCAACAATACAACACCGCAGAAAATAAAGTTTCTGGAAGATGTGGGCTTCCGAAGAGCCGTACTGGCCCGTGAGTTGTTCATAGAGGAAATACGTGATATCCGCGAACAGACATCAATCGAGCTGGAATGTTTCGTACATGGATCGCTGTGCGTATCGTACAGCGGGCAATGTTATCTGAGTTATGCCATAGGCGGCAGGTCGGGCAACAGGGGAGAATGCGCTCAGCCGTGCAGGAAACTCTATTCTCTTGTCGACTCTGAGGAAAAGACAATTATTGACAAGAGATACCTTTTGTCTTTGCGAGACCTCAACCTGTCTGAATATATTGAAGAATTGATTGATGCGGGAGTTTCTTCGTTTAAGATTGAAGGTCGGTTGCGGGATGAGGCATACGTGGCAAACATTGTGCCGTATTACCGCAACAAACTCGATGAAGCGCTGGCGCGAAAACAGTTGCGCAAAGCGTCATCGGGCAGGGCAACGATTGATTTTACCCCTGACCCGCTCAAAACGTTTAACCGAGGGTATTGTGACTATTTTCTGCATGGCAGGACAGATACCATCGTATCACCGCATACGCCGAAGTCAACGGGCGAGCCGCTCGGTACTGTCACATGCACGGGAAGGGATTATTTTGTCCTTGATGCCACGCATGATATACATAACGGCGACGGAATATGTTTTTTTGACGCGGAACATCATCTTCAGGGAACTAATATTAATTGTGTGGATGGAGGCAGGGTATATCCGTCGAGTATGAAATCCATTCGTACAGGATTGTTTATATATCGCAATTATGACCACGAGTTTGTGAAGCATATTCAAAAAGCGGATATTATACGGACGATTGACGTCGTGTTTACCGTACGCGGCGACGATAAAAAACTTCTCGTTCGCGCGCGGGATGAAGACGGAATAGAGGTTTCAGGGGAATACCCTGTTTCCGGCGATACAGCGAAGAACAGGGACATGATGCTGGATACGATCAGGAAACAGTTTTCCCGGCTTGGGGACACAAAATTCAGGTGTGCCGGCATATCTGTTGACCTTGAGATAGTGGTGTTTATTCCTGTGAAGGATATCAATCAAATGCGCCGCGACATCACAGATAAACTTTGGCGGCAACGGTTGAACAGCTATGTGCGGCAGGAATCCGTAATTCACAGAAACAATGTTCCGTATCCTGAAAAATCACTTGGGTATGAAGCGAATGTGCTGAACATGAAGGCGTCGGCGTTTTATAAACGGCATGGCGTTGAAGATATTCGGCCTGCGATGGAATCGGGGATTGATTCTGCCGGAAAGAAAGTCATGACTACCCGTTACTGCATCCTGCATCAATATGGTATATGCCGCAAAGCCGGGAAAACGGGGACAGAATACAAACCGCCGTTTTATCTGGTGGATGAGACAGGAAAAAAATACAAGATCAACTGCGATTGTAAAAAGTGCGTCATGGAGCTTTATTTCTAACCGTGACGCCCGGCATTCATGCCCAATCGCCGGCATTATTTCAGTTTGGAGTTTCTGGCGAGATTAAGCGTGAAATAAAATGTTGCCCCTTTTTGAATACCTTCCGATTCGACCCAGATAGAGCCTTGGTGCGATTCAATGATCCGTTTGACCAGTGTAAGCCCTATGCCGTTGCCATCGGTGTTCGCATCCAGTTTTTCGAACAGTTTGAATATTTTATGTGTGTAGTGGGGATCGATGCCGACGCCGTTATCCTTTACATAAAACACGGTCTTACCGTTTTTCTCACAGCAGCCGATATGTACTTCAGGTTTGTCCATACCTGAACTGAACTTAACCGCGTTGTCAATAAGGTTCAGCATGACTTCCAGCAATCGTGTTCTGTCTCCGTAGATTTCAGGAAAATCGGAGTCAATGATGACAGAAACGTTTTTAGCTATAATCTGGCCGGTGACCAGTTCAATTGCTTCCGTTGTCAACTCATGGAGTGAGAAAAATTCCGGTGATATGCTCAAATGCCCTGCTTTGGAAATATTCAGAAGATCGTCCAGCAGTGACCGCATTTTTGTGCTCGCGTTCATCATACGGCTAATAATATTTTCCGAGCCTTCACATCTTCTTTCGCAGATATCTTTCCGTAGAAGATTGAGAAACGCCTCGATGGTGACAAGCGGCGTTTTTAAGTCGTGGGAAACAGTATACGTAAACCGTTCCATCTCCGCGTTTTTTTGTTCCAGATCCCTGATGAGTTCCATTCTTCGTTCTTCAGCCAGTTTGCGTTCCGTTATATCCTGCACGACACCCAGCATGCGCACGGGTTTATTGGTTTCATCACGAAAAACAGTGCCTATTTCAGATACCCATCGTACGGTTTTGTCTCGCCAGACAATTCTGTGTTCAATGTTGTATTCCTTGTTGCGGTCAAGAGATGCGCTGACCGCAGAAATGACGAATTCCCTGTCGTCAGGATGCACGCATTCCAGAAACGCTTCATAGGTAGCGCCGAACTCGCCCTGTTTAAAACCGAACATAGGTTCAATTTGTTCAGACCAGTGCAGAGTGTCGCTTAGGAAATCCAAATCCCATGAGCCGACATTCGCGGCTTTTTGAGCCAGAGCGTAACGTTCCTGATTGGCGCGCAGTTCATTTTCCGCTTGTTTTCGTTCTTCCTGTGCGCGCAGAGCCGAGATCCCATAGGTCAGGTCGCTGATGAGCTCCGCGAGAAAATTTATTTGTTCGGCATTGAACGCGTCCGGTTCTGCCGAATAAATTGTTATTACACCGAGAACTTCATTTCCTGTGGTGATTAAAGGGATGGATATAGCTGAGGCATACTCTTTGTTTATTGAGCAGGAGCTTTCGGTATCTTCGTTGATATAACTGTTAATGACGGCTGTTTTTTCGCGCATCGCTCTTCGGGCAGAACTTTCGTTTTCTGTGATCGTTGACGCGATGGGCTCTGCGTATTTTTTTTCAAATCCATCAGGAATAATAGTCTTTATATGTCCCGTTTCGTTGTTTTCTATAAGTCCGGCCCATGCGAAGTTGTATCCGCAGTCATCGATTATGACTTTAAACAGCCGTTGCAGGAGTTCGTCTTCATCCTGTGCCCGGACAATAGCCTGACTGCAATTGCTGAGGGCTTTGTATGCTTGGTTGGTTTTTTGAAGCTGTGCTGTGCGTTCCCGAACCTTCTGATCCATCTTTTCACTAAGTTCATAGAGTTGAAGATGGGTTTGAACACGCGCCAGCACTTCTTCCGGTTCAAAGGGTTTCGTAATGAAATCCACGGCTCCTGCTTTAAACCCTTTGAGTTTTTCTCCTGTTTCATGGAGTGCGCTTATAAACAGTATGGGGACTTTTCGTGTATTTTCCTGTGCTTTAAGCCGGCGGCAGAGTTCATACCCGTCCATATCCGGCATTTTGACGTCGAGGAGAATCAGATCAGGCAGTTTTGCCTCGGCAGACCGCAGTCCGAGTTGCGCGCTGGATGCGGGGCGGACTCGATATCCGCTTTTTTCCAGAATATCCGTCAGTAGCTGTAAGTTTGCAGGCGTATCATCAATAACAAGAATTTCGCTTTTTTCCGAATTCCGGAATGCCATTATGGTCTCCCTGATTGAGTATCGGTATATTCCAATAATTGAAGCAGGTAATTGTAATCGAGCTGTGTCGCGATTTGCTTCACTGCTCCGCCAATATACGGGTTTTCTTTATTAATGTCATCTATCAAACGCAGAATTGTCT